>CALDGT010000686.1 GCA_937942935.1 uncultured Chloroflexota bacterium
GAAGGATGCTTCAAAATCATCGGCATCGCTTTCGATACCATCACATTCGGGATTGGTCACATCACGGGTAATTTCGTCAAAATGGCAGTCATAACCCGTTTTCTTGCGGAAGAAAATAAAATTCAGGTCGCCTAATTTATCCCAATTGGCACGGGCAATCGCCTCCCAATCCTTGCCAAACCATTCCCCCGCCAGCGATTTAATATCAGGCTCACGGCGCACAATCGGGATGATACGCTTGTTGTGTTGGCGGGCGATTTCGATTTCCATCTGGCAGATTTTGCTGGTCATCGAATCGGGAGAGATGATGAACATGAAATTATCCGCTTGGATAATGCCAGAACGGATTTCATTCATCCATTCGGCACTGTATGGGATGCCTATCCAATCCGCCCAACTGGAATATTTTTCTGATTTTAGACGGTCAAATAAACGCCGTGCGAATATTTTATCTTTGCGAGAGTAGGAGATGAATACATCGCTCATGAGGGCTTCCCTTTTATCTTGCCCCTCCATCTATAGTATAACCCAACCCCGTTTACACCCGCAACTCATCTTCTGCTTATCTATCACTCATCCTTAATCCATTATACATACTATATTCACTTACATTTGGTACAATAGAGACAGAATTGAGAAACAAAACCGCCTTGTGATGTTACGAGCATCACAAGGCGGGAAAGAACCGAAATTCTTTATTAGTATCTATAAGGAGTATAGCATGTTCGGCTTAGAAACGCTAGGCGGTTGGTATATCCAATGGAAGCACCAGCGCCAGCAACCCCCGCAACAAGAAGAGGAAGCGGTGAACATCCCTGAATGGGTGAATTCGCTCCTGCCAGATGAGCCAGAACCCGTCGTTTGGTTAGACGATGACGGGACAATCGGCGCAGGCGACATCGTGGAATATGATGCGTCGTTTTATGTGGCAGGCGGTCTCATCGCCAATGTGAACCCTAGTTTGGGTGTTTTTCTGACGTGCTGGTGTGAAGAATCGTTGCGATTCGAGACCGTGCGCGTCCCCATCCATCGTATCGGACGCATTCGTGTTATCCGCAGGGCGCGGTAGGAGGGCATCATGCAAGACCGTTACTATTTTCTCTATGACCTGTACGCCGAGTGTATCCAGATTCCAGAGATGCTCATCATCGCGCAATCGGATATTTACGCAGAAGCCGAGCGCCGTGTGCTGTGCGAATTGCTCATCACATCGGCGCAAGATGATGCACCGCATTTGTCAGATGATGATGTCCGCCTGATTCATCGGCTGGCAGTGGTGCGAGCCAATCAATTTGCGGATGAGGAACGCGCTCACTGGGAAAAATTGAAGCTGGCGTGTTTGGATGAGATGGAAGAACGCAAAGAACGTGAGTTGGAAGAATACCTTTGCCCGAATTGTGGCGGGGATGTTCGTTCTGGCGACCACAACATCCAAGTGGATGTGGACGATTTCATCTGCCACCCCGACCTGATGGATTACGCCGACTATCTGTATGAATTGCACGGCGATAGATAACCCCGCATGGGTGAGGGAATCATCCTTCACCCGCCATTCTGATGATGAATTGAATACTTGAGGAGATAACAATCATGGCGCACGATATTTGGTCAAAACGCTTCTATTCGGCACGCAATACCCCCACATGGCACGGCATCAGCCTGTTGGATGAATTGGGTATCAAAGAGGATGATGGCACGCTCACGGCAAAGCGCGTGATGGAAATGATGGGCAATCCGAAAGTGGAACGCATCCCGTTGCTATACGATTTTAACGGCGGTTTATTTTCCAGTGGCTATGATGCGCTGGTGCGATGCGCCGTGCCAGACGACCCGTTTGATGTGCAAATTGGGGTGGTGAGCGAAGATTATGAACTCATCACACCCGCGCTGGTGGCGGATATTTGGGATAAAGAGGTTGGGCTATCGGTGGAAACACTCGCATTCCTCAAACGGGGCGCGACCGTGTTCGTGACGGGCAAACTCCCCGCGTTTGATGTGGCGGGCGAGCCTGTCCAGAATTATCTGATTTGCAATAACCCGATGGACGGCAAAGGGTCGGCATCGGGGCATGTGGCGAATATCCGCGTGGTGTGTCAGAACACGTTGCGGGCGGCGATGAACAACTCATCCAGCACCTTCAAAATTGAGCATCGCAAAGGGTCTGCGAAGGCACTGGCGAAATGGCTTGGCGAGACGTATCGTTCCGCGCTGATGACGTTGGATGTGATGAAAGAAGCCTATAACACGCTGGCGAAAAAGCGCATGGAACGGGTGAAGGTGGAATGGATTGTGACGGATTTATACCCATATCCGCAATTCCCCGACCGCGAAAAACCGCGCACCATCGAATGGGATGATGTGATGCAAAATTATGAATATCGTCTGGATTGGGTGGAACGCGCCCGCAAAGCCGTCATGCGCTTGTACGATGGGGCAGGGACAGGCTTGGATAGTCGCGCCACCGCAGGCACAGCGTGGGGTGCATGGAACGCGGTTGCAGAATTTGAAACTTACCGTCGCGGTACGGCAGATTCACTCGCGCTGAATGTGATTGATGGCGATAGAGGCAAGGTCATCATGCGGGCATTCGATTCGCTGGTGAAGGCGTAATGCTGATGCACCACTGCACGGCTGATGTTGTGTGGTGGTGCATTATTTATTCCCCATTATCAGGCATCCCTAAACAGTGAATGCCACATACCGCAGATTGAGATGGAGCATATAACGATGATTCCCCACGATTGGATAGCATGTACATGGGGCGATTTAGTGACCCTAGAATATGGCAAGCCTCTTAGAGGATATAGCGATTCACACAATCCGTACCCGGTATTCGGCGCGAATGGTCAGATTGGGTGGCACAGTGATTATCTGGTGAATGGGGCAGGTGTTATTATCGGGCGTAAAGGCACATATAGAGGTGTTTGTTTTAGCGATAAACCGTTCTGGGTGATTGATACCGCCTTTTATTTGAAAGTTATTCATGATGGTGTAGATGTTCGGTGGGCTTATTATCGCTTGCTTAATGATGGCATTGGTCATTTGAATAGTGGGACTGCTATTCCTTCCACCAGCAGACAAGATTTTTATGCCATGCCTGTTCATCTTCCGCCACTCGAAACACAACGGCGGATAGTATCTATCCTATCCCCATATGATGACCTCATCGAGAATAATAAGCACCGTATCAAAACATTGGAAGAAATGATGCATCTCATTTTTAGGGAATGGTTTGTAAATTTCCGCTTTCCGTGTGCTGAAGGTGTAGTGCTAGTTGAATCAGAATTAGGGATGATTCCGCACGGTTGGACGGTTGGTCACTTTGGTGATATTGCTTGCCAGACGACAGAAACTATCCGCCCCGATTCTATCAGTGGTGATATACCCTATGTCGGATTGGCTGATATGCCTTCAAAATCTATCGCACTCATGAATTGGAGAACAGCCAGTGATGCGATGAGTCCTAAGCGGGTGTTTCGGCGAGGTGATATTCTGTTGGGTAGCATCAGACCTTATTTGCATAAAGTCGCTATTGCTCCATTAGATGGAGTGGCATCCACGGATGTGATGGTTATCGCACTCAAAGAGGAATATTATCGCGGGTATGCTTTGCTTGTCGCCTCTAGCCAAGATTTTGTGGCTTATGCAAATGCGTTTTCGTGTGGAACAGTTATCCCGCGTATTCATTGGCGAGATATAGCCAACTATCCTGTATTGCTCCCGCCAGATGACTTGCTTTGTCAGTTTAATGATTTGGTAACATGCTATATTAGCTTGATTGAAAAATTGATTCTTGAGAATAAGACTCTTCAAAAACCCCGCGATTTATTATTACCCCACCTGATGTCGGGTAGGGTGGTATACGATTAACCTGATGTACTCACCAGCTTTATGCGTTTTTCAAACCCACCGCGTGACTCGCGCCTTTCTGCTTGCCTGTGGAGTATGTCCTCTTTAGATAACCCGTACACAGCGATGAGCGCATCTATCACCTCATACAGGTCGGCGATTTCTGTCACCAGTTCCTCATCGCCAGCCTTGCGGATTTCTTCACCTTCCTCAACGATTTTATCCCGCAGGGCTTGCTTATAATCCGCATCACCCATGATTTCTATTTCGCATGTTCTGCCTTCACTGGCGATAATGTCGGGGATTTTA
>CALDGT010000687.1 GCA_937942935.1 uncultured Chloroflexota bacterium
AGATAAACAAGTGACCCTGTACAACCTTGCTGTAATACAAGCCTTTCGGTCATCAGGAGTTGCTACCCAGCTAATTTCTGCGCTTGTAGATGAGGCTAAATCACGCCAATTAGATTATATCCTGCTCAAATGCCCAGAAGAATTAGACGCAAACCAGTTTTATGCCCGTTACGGATTTTCAGCCATGCCACAAGAAAAAGGAAAGCATCGCCCATTAAATATTTGGAGATTAGACCTGTATAATACATAGTAAGTCATGCCACAAATCTCATTATTGACCACCATCCTCAATTCCAACCTAATTCACTTTCTCGCCACACAAGTCATACAACTGTGGCGGGAAAGCCAATTTCAGGGGACATACAAGGTCGAAAGTCATCAATCTACGTTGGAATTATGCGACACAGGCGGTCAGACGGCTAAATACACCAAACGTCAGACCATCACCTTCACACAAAATAATGTATTCGCCATCCAAGACCAAGCGTGGGGTGATGGTGAGATTTTTGCGGAGTATCAAACATCACTCGGCAAGCCTGTAGACTGGTACGAGGAAGGGCATCGCTGGAAAGTGCTAATCTCACTCCGAGCATCGCGGAATCGTGGCGAACAAGAATCATTTTGGATTGAACGCATCATCAAAAATGGATTCACCAAACAGGTGAACAATTTTAGTGTTCGGATTGACCACCCCACTCAAAATTTATCTCTGGCGGTGATATTTCCTAATGGACGACTCCCTAGACACATTTTGCTATTGGAACAGAACGCGAAAAAATCCCATACGCTGAAAAATGAACACATTACATCCTATTCACGAGAGCAAACACAATATACCTACCCCATCACCAAACCGCGCTTATTTGAGGAATACAGTTTGCGCTGGGAATGGTAAATAAAATGAGCGATACACATCTGCATACCGCCCATCAGTAAAATTTAGCGTGTACCGCCACCGCCACTGTGTAACATTGCATACACTCCTCTACTCAATTGACCTGACGAAATTGGTTTTTCTCTTTTCAGAATAAAATACCATAGTGCTAGTACAATACACAGTATATCGCCAATTTTGTAAAATTGCAATAAATATCTATGTCAAATTGGAATATTCAATGGCGAGTCAAGTAGAAATCGGGCAACGAATACGCAAAGCACGCGAGCGCGTTGGCATGTCTCAAGAAGACTTTGCACATGCAGTCAATAAAGACCAACGTGCTATTTCAGAATACGAAAATGGCAAGCGTAAGGTCTCTGCTTCAGAGTTATCTGTTTTTGCGAGTGTGTTGAGCATCCCTATATCCTATTTCTATGAAGGGGATTTTCAAATTGATGAACTTGACCAACTTGTGCTTCAAGAATTTCACAAACTACCCACCGTTGAAGCGAAAGAAGCTGTTTTACAGGTGTTACGCATTTTCTCAAATACCCTTAAAAACCACTCGCCTTCATAACTATTAACCATATTGACCATCATAGTCAATCGTGTTAGAGTATGCCAACAATGCAACAAACATCCATACTCACCCACTATCAACATAGAATCAGGCTAACAACCTTCTTTTCGGCATATTGGACAGTGTGTGGCTGTTTACACCGCATCAACAAGTTACAACGGCTCATCGCATGGGCGAAGCGCAAAAAACTCGCTCCCCAACAACAATATTATCAAAACCAGTGGGTAGAAGAAGAAAATCGTCTGTGGCGTTATCAAATTCGCGCCCCGCTTGCCACCCAAATCGCCACCATCGCAGTCTGGATAAGTGACATGATTAGCCCAGACCGCCCAAAACGGCGTTATTCATCTGTGCGCTTGCGTGGGCGATAATATTTTTCGCGCAGTTCATCCTGCATAGCTTCAAACCCCTGCTTGAACGAAATCCCCCGACATTCCCCCATCACGGCGTATTTCAGGTCATGGTCACTGTGCATCCGAATCAGCGAATCGGCAATATTTTGTATCCATTTAGGAATCGGTGGCACATCTGACGATATGGCATATACAGTCCCAGCCCGACTTGATTCTAATTTCTCCACCATACCGCGCTTTACCAACCGAGACACAATTGAATTAACTGTTTTGACGTTATACCCCAAAACATCCGCCATTTCAGTATATGAAGTAGGTTTATCCCCAAAAATTTTCATCAGATACAAGACAAAAGCGTTATTCAATTCAGAATTATCTAGGATAAGGTAATCAGTTTGCTTTGAAGCATCATCAAAAAAGCCAACTGTGGTTAGGATAAAAAACGCCTTTGCTAATTCTAATAACTCTACTTCACTGATGAAATAGAGATATGCCAATCTATCCCAACCAGTTACATCACCCATGCTATTTATCCTTATTGACTTTTTGTCTTAAATCTACTATGATTAAATACATAAAAGAATTTTATGCACATTCATTATATCCCACCTAGCGATGACACCATCCGCAAATTTGTTAGGCAAATGAGCGAAAGGATAGCCGAAAAACGCGCTGATACCCATTATCAAAATCCTACTGCGTATCTGGGCATGATTCAATGCCTCAAAATCGTTGCCGAAATTCATGCTTCACACCTCAATCGTCAGTGTCAGTCAGAGAGTAGTATACCATGAACATCAACAGTCTTAAACCTACTATCATTTTGTGCTACATCCGTGTATCGGTTGAATCCAAACAAGAGGAGCAATCCGATAGTCCAGAACGCCAACGCGCCAATATCCAACGCTATTGTGATGACTTAGGCTTCACACCCGAATGGTATGAGGATGTGCGCGGTCATTCATCAGGATTGAACAACAATCGCAAGTCGTATCGTCAGATGTTAGCGCGAGTCGGTGATGAGGATGTGGTGGGCATCATGGTAAATGAGCAGACCCGCCTCAGCCGTGAAATCAGCGAAACCCGTGATGTTCGGCGCAAGCTGGATAAACATCAGAAACGCCTATTTGAAGCCATCAATCGTTCCGAAATTAACCTAAAAGACCCATCTGTCCGCTTCGCACAAGACCTTAAAGCCCTGCTCGGTGAAAACGAAGCCATGCAAGCATCTGTCCGTGCGCGAGATTCTAAACGACATCGCAAACTCGAAGGCAAAACCAACGGCATCCCCATGTTCGGGTTAACCCGCGACAAAAAAGGGTATCTGGTGCGCTCAAATGAAGGCGCATGGTTGTTATCAGATGGTCGTTATGTGATGGGCATGAAAAATGAACCACCCCAAGAGAATGCGATATGGCGTGGTTACTATGAGTGCATGTATCGCATTATGGAAGTCTATGCAGAAGATAAATTTGGTTATGCGCGTATCGCAGAATTACTCACACAAGAAGGCTTTCGGTTTCGGGATAGATGGGGTGAACCACGCCTGATAGAAAGTGATGATGTGCGCCGTGTAACCGCCAATTGGCGCGGATATGCAGGTATTATCGAAGATGGCAAAGCCAAAAATAAGCCAGCTTATCGGTATGATACCCCAGAAAATATTTTAGATTCATGCGACCCAACCCAAACCTATCTCCCATTAGACCTATTGCGCCAAGTCGCCCTAATTCAAAAGAAACGCAGTGTTCTTTTCAAGCGTTCAGTCGGTACACAAGAAAAAAGCTATGTTTACCCGTTATCGAAGTTGGTCTATTGCGCTCATTGCGAAAAAATTGTCAACACAGAGGATAACCAGAGGCGACATTCCCGATTAGGCGGTAGCCATATCCAAAATCAGCGCCGTTATCGTCATCCAGAAGGTGTGCAATGTGGATGCAAGAGGCGTTCAGTTTTGATAGACAAATTGCATGAGGCAGTTGGGCATGTGATTGGCAGTTTAAATGTACAACCCGAAATACTCGATTTTATGGCGACTTTGAATATTGAAGTACCAACCGATACAACTGATATGGAAAGTTTTGAAACAGAGAAGCGCCAAAAAATTGCTAAGTTACGCTTGGGAATCGCCAATTCCAGAGAATTAGCGATTAGTGGCGATATAACCCATGATGAATTCAATGAAATAAAAGCCCGTCACGAGAGTGAAATACGCATCTGGGAACATAAGAATCATCCAATTAGACAACGCGAGATAGCACTTTCTGCCTGCCTAACCCGACTTATACAATTACGCGAAAGTTGGATGTTAGGTGATAACAAACAAAAACAGCAAGTTGCACACGCCCTATTTGAAAATATTATCTATGATTTAGATAGAGAGGAGATAACAAACTTTAGATTACAAGAATGGGTGCATTATTACTTTGAGATGGTTGCGACTATTTATAAAGAGGGTTACGGGGAATTTAATGTTTCAAGAAATGTAGCGACTTGTGACCCCAACGAGATTCGAACTCGTGTATTCACCTTGAAAGGGTGATGTCCTGACCGCTAGACGATGGGGCCTTGCAATTGACAACAGGTAAAAGTATATCAGGATAGCCAAATAAAGTCAAGCCTTCATTTAGGCAATTAGGGAATATTTGGTTGCAAGTGCATTCCCAATTTCATTCGCAATTCCACGATATTAATTGGCTTGCTCAAGTAATCATCGCATCCTGCTTCTAGTGCTTTTTCTCTGTCTCCTACCATCGCATGAGCAGTTAGTGCAATAATAGGAATATGAGCAGTGATAGGATTTTCTTTAATTGTCTTTGCCGCCTCCCAACCATCCATTTGTGGCAAAGATAGATCCATCAAAATCAGGTTTGGCAATTCTGCTTGTGCTTTTTCGACTCCCTCTACCCCATTTAACGCAGTAATTACCTCGTAACGGAGCATCATCAATAAATCACTGATGAGCATCAGATTGTCTTTGTTATCTTCAACAACCAAAACACGTATCATAACAAGTATCCTATCCTACTCGTGGTGATTTTTTGAAATTCGTCTTTTTATCACCAGATTTCGCAGATAAAACGGTAGAAACATCGTGAGAAGGCTTTAGTAAATTATCATACAAACTCAATACGCGGTGAGGTAATTCTTGATACTCACACATATCACATACATAAATTTCGGTATTCGGCGCACAGAAAAGTTGCTTACCATATAAACAAACAAATGTTTGTTTTTGCAACTGGCACCGCCCCACCATACAATTTGGACATTCAAATGATTCCACTATTACTTCCTCATTCTGCTAATCTGCATTGATTTGATGAATAAAGCCAATCGCATTGAGGGGCCAATAACGGAACAATGCCTCTCCAATAATGGCGCTATGCTTGATGGGTCCAAATGCACGCGAATCATTGCTCACATTGCGGTTATCACCCATCACAAAATATTCATCACTCGCCAGCACCCACTGACGGTCACGACAATAGCGGGTGCAGGGTTCTTTGATGTATGGTTCGTCTAACTTAACCCCATTAATATACACTTCTCGTTCTATGATTTCGACTGTCTCACCGGGTAACCCAACCACCCGTTTAATCAATGATGGGTCATCTCCATCCGATTGTGGTGAATTAAACACCACAATATCACCGCGTTGAGGGTCGCCAATCATATAATTCACGCGGCTAATGATGAGACGTTGCCCCTCAACAAAAGTCGGTTCCATACTCTTGCCATGCACTTCAGACCGTGGAAGTGCCAATTGCAACAACGTGAATACCGCGACCAAAAAGACACCAACATCCACAATTTCTTTAATTATCCGATACTTACCCACTCTTGGGCGGGGTGTTTTTTTTGCTGGTATCGGCGTTTGGGATTTCATTTCCATTTTTTTATCCTTATGGCTTGGGAAAATTGATGCTATCTACCAATCCCCAATCAGGGGGGGGCCAATAGCGAATAACCACTTCGCCTACAATAAATTCACGTTTAACACCATTAAATGAGCGTGAATCGCTACTATGATTGCGGTTATCACCCATCACAAAATATTCATCATCACCGAGTTCCAAAATTTTGTCGGGGCAACTATATTGTGTACACGGTTCATTGATATAAGGCTCATTCAATTTGACACCGTTCACATATACCTCGCGGTCTTTAATCTCTACAGTTTCACCCGGTAGACCAATCACCCGCTTAATATAATCTTCTGTTGGTGCTTTTGGATAATGAAACACCACAATATCGCCTCGTTGCGGGTCTGCCAGTAAATAATTCATCCGGCTAATCAATAATAATTGGTCATCCCGAAAGGTTGGCTCCATACTAGACCCACGCACCACAAAACGCACTGTAGATAAATTCACCAGTGCATAAATTGCCCCAACCAACACGATTAAATCGAGCCACTCGCGGATAACACTCCACTTGCCCAAGCGTGGGCGTGGCACAGATTTGATAACCACTGGTTGCATATTTGTTTGGATAGATGTTGTATCAGACAAAATCATTTCGCCTATTTTTGATGTCAAACCTACTTATGATTATAAGGGGCTTCTTTATAATTGTGCATAGCCAATCTGTGGCGTAAACATTTTGTGATATTCGACTTGACAAATTATCCTATTAGACAGATAATCCCCATTAGATTAGTCAAAAAAGAAAATAAGCCTTAATATGAAATTAACATCTCGCAGTGAATATGCCCTTTTAGCATTGGTTTTTTTATCCCGACTCGCAAATGATGAATTTGTTTCTGTAGAAAAAATCGCATCTGCACAAGGGATTCCACCTAAATTTTTAGAGCAAATCCTCCTCACCCTCAAACGGGCACGTTATGTGCAGAGCCTAAAGGGACAGCGAGGCGGGTATCGGCTTGCAAAAGAACCAAATGAAATCACACTAGCCGAAATTATTCGCTTACTCGATGGGGCGCTCGCACCGACAGAATCGGTGAGCAAATATTTTTATGAGCCGACCCCCATCGAAAAAGAACCTAAATTGATTCAAACCTTTATCGAAATCCGCGATTGTATCCTCAATAAACTAGAGCATACGACCCTCGCGGATATTCGTTAATCAATCATCTAAACCTTCACGTTGACGGAAGCTAATGCGAATCGGCGTGCCTTCAAATGGGAAGGCTTGGCGAATTTGATTTTCTAAATAACGCCGATAACTAAAATGCACCAATTCTTTGTCGTTCACATGCAACAAAAAGAGCGGGGGCGCAGTAGCAACTTGTGACCCAAAGAAAATTTTGAGGCGTTTTGTGCCTTTAAGGGGCGCAGGATGTTTTTGAATGGCTTCACGGATGATTTTATTCACTTCCGATGTTTGCAAACGGAAATGACGTGCCTCATAAACCCGATTCGCCACTTCCAACACCTGATGAATCCGTTGTCCTGTCATGGCACTGATGAATATCACAGGCGCATACGGGATAAAGTGAAAACGTTCTTTCACCTTATCCATATATTCATTGACTGTGTTGCTATCTTTTTCGACAGCATCCCATTTATTGAACACAATAATAAGGCTTTTGAATTCTTCTAAAACATACCCCGCAATATGCTCATCTTGTTCAGTAATACCCTCTTGGCTATCAATCATGAGGAGCGCCACATCACATCGTTCTATGGCATTAAATGCGCGAATCACACTAAATTTTTCGACACCCGGTTCAATAGACCCGCGTTTACGAATCCCCGCCGTATCAATGAGGGTAATATCTTGCCCATGCCATTTGAGAATAGTATCAATTGAATCGCGGGTTGTGCCAGCAATTGGGCTGACAATCACCCGTTCCTCCCCCACTAAATGGTTCAATAAGGTGCTTTTTCCCGCATTGGGGCGACCAACAATCGCAATTTTGAGATGGTCATCTTCTTCATCG
>CALDGT010000688.1 GCA_937942935.1 uncultured Chloroflexota bacterium
ATATAGTGTAACGCCTCATCGCATAATTGACGCGCCTCATCATCGCGTGAGCGCATAATGAAATAAATCATCAACCCATCTAATAAGCGATGTAAGGTGTCTGTTTGCTTTTGTTCACATACCCATGACCAAGCCATGCGAATATTACCAAAATCACGCTCAATAGCATTAAGGGTCTCAATTTGATGAGCGCCCTTAATCTCAATATCCACAGATTGCAACCAATCTGCATAATATAAGCTATGGCGTGCCTTAGCTTGGTGATAGGCAGGGGCATCTGTGGCTAATTTGGCTTCTGCAAATTGACGGAGCAACTCATGAATATCATAACGTCCATCAAATGTACGGCGGATGAGCGATTTATTCGCCAATGCCAACAAAATCGGCAGTGGCGCATTTGCCACCTGATTAGCGGCGTGTCGGTCAAATCCACCACTAAAAATGGCTAATCGGCATAGGGTATGTGCTTCTTCTGATGATAACCGTTCCCAAGAAGACTCAAACACGGCTTTCATACTCCGATGACGGGGGGGCAAATTGCGGAGTGATGCGCTCAGAAAATCATAAGACCGTTGAATTTCTTGGGCAATTTCTTTTGGCGAAAGCATTTGCAACCAGCCCGCCGCTAATTCAATCCCCAATGGCAACCCTTCAACCAATTGAGAAATGCGAGCGATATGAGGGATATTTTCTTCTGTGAGCGCAAAATCGGGTTGAATCTGCTTGGCAGATTGGGTAAATAGTGCAACCGCCCCAAAAGATGGCATTTCGGCTAAGGTCGCTTCTCCCAATGGAAAAGTTAACCCATCCATCTCATAAATCCATTCTTCGCGCAAGTTCAGCCGTTCCCGTGAGGTGATAAGCATTTTTCCACAAAGTAAATTGGCTAAAATCTCTGCTAATAATTCGGCATAGTCGAGCAAATGCTCAAAATTATCGAGGATGAGTAAAACTCGCTTGAGGCGCAAATAATCGAACAATTCTGATTTTAAATCATTTGTGATACATCCAAACCGCAATGATTCTGCGATTGCGCCAATCAATGATTCGGGCGATGTGATAGAGACGAGCGAGACAAAATAAACACCATCTTCAAAATGCTGGCGAGCATGTTCCCCGCTTTGAATTGAAAGGCGTGTTTTGCCAATTCCACCCTGCCCAATGAGTGTGAGCAACCGACACGATGGGTCGGTGAGCAAGCGTGTAATTTCGGTGAGGTCACGTTCTCGGCTCACAAATGGGGTAGATGGCACAGGCAAATTATCTTGAACTGTCTTAGAAAAAGGGTCTGGTGTGGTGGTGAGGGTGAGCGCCATCACTTCAACTGTTTGTTTGGTGGTTTGGCGCGATTGTATGGCTTGATATAATTTGCGCGTTTTTTCGTCTGGGGCAATGCCTAATTCATTTTTGAGCAAATCCGCGCACATCTGATATTGTTTGAGTGCGGCGGTGCGTTGTCCTGTCCAATCATATAAGCGCATGAGGTTGCGATGTGCCGATTCGCTCAGATTATCCATCACCACCCAACGGCGAGCATAGGGAATTGCTTCTTCGTACCGATTTTGTGCAATATACCCGCGTGTTAATTTTTCTAAGACACCATTCAAGCGCCCGCGCAGGCTTTGTGATTGAAAAAATTGCCATTCATCAAACGCATCACTATCGGGCAACGAAAACCCGCGCATAAATTCATCTCGATACAACGCCACCGCCGATTGCCACCCATTCAAATCGGTATTGGTCTCGTATGCCTCAAATGCCCAAATATCTACCCATAATCCATCTTGTGGAACCACGCGAACCGTATCACGCTCAGTTTCGAGCCAATTGTCGCCAAGCCCTTTATTAGTTGTCCACAGAGTATTGCGTAAATAGGCTAAGGCACGACTCATATCAACATCAGGGAAAAAAAGTGAGGCAAGGGCTTCTCGTTGATATGCCTGCTTAGTCACAAGTAAATACGCAAATAACGCCAATGCCTTGCGCCGTTCCAATTCGATTGGAGCATGATTGAGCTGAATTTGAGGTGTTCCTAAAAGAGAAATATGTAATTGCGCCATCATCTGTTTTTACGCCTTGTGAACTCTTTTGAACCTATATCATCCATTTTACACCATTTTGCATGTTGCGATGTTTATGAGACGCTTTTTGAGACGCTCACGAGATGATTGCCATCTATCCTATAGATAAATACAAACAAATTCAAGAAAGGAGCGCACCATGAACTTCACAAGCCCATTACAACATCACCTAAATAATCAAATCGGGCGCAGTAATGCCATAGACCCGCAAGCCCGCAGATTATTTGACCGCGCTTTACGTGCTGGCAAAAATAAACGGCGCAATGCTGGTGCGCTTCCAAACATTAATGAAGAAACACGCCACTCACAACATTATGTGGGCGTACAAACAGTAGATATTACTCAAATCGGCGGGAGTGTGAATAAATCGAATGACTTCGATAATCAATTCAACCCCTTAAGTGAGCATATCGAAGCGCGTTGGGTAAAGGTTGCCACCGCCATGATAAACGGAATAGACTTACCCCCGATTGAATTGATTCTAGCGAATGGGATTTATTATGTGGTAGATGGTCATCACCGCATTTCTGTCGCCAACATGATAGGTATCCACTACTTAGATGCGATTGTGACGATGTGGGAATAAGATTGTAGGAGGGCTTGCCATGACAAGCCCTCTACCCTAGATATATATCAACTTATATCCGATTATCTAACATGCCATATTTTTTGAGGGTTTGCGCCAATACAAATTCAGACATACGGAAAACCGCTTCATTGTCATCAGCACGTTCACCTTCTCGGTCTTCGACCATTGTCCGCATTTCTTTCATGACATCTGCCAATTTTTCTTCGTGAAATAAGACCATATCGGTGACGATAATCCCACCCAATACCAATGGCAAATAGGCATAACTAAAATTCATCTCGCCTTTGGTCTTAAGTTTTTCGATAATCACACCAGAAAATTCTGCCATTTCTTCATCTGAACCCAAATTTTCGCCACTATCGCGTTGAACAAGTCGGAAGGCATATCCAAGCGCATCCATCAACAAATCATCAAATAAAAAGTGTGGAATAGCTTTTGGGGCAACACCGCCCATGCGTTCATCTTGTGCCAAAATTTTTAGGTATCCTTGCAACCATTTTGGGAGCGCGATATGAATTTCGGATGTCTCTAAGACACGCGCTTTTTTATCTTTTTCGCGCATTTTGAACATATTCGAGACATCAAACTCGCCTGCTGTCAGGCTACCATGTTTGGAATGAGGATGAGCAAATTCAAGGATGAGCGTCATCAACCGCGCCACACAACTCGACTCAACTGGCGAAAGTGGATACCCCGCTTTGCGGAAGGTATCACGCACTTTTTCCAAAATCGGTGGATAGACCAACTCTTTCTTGAGTGATGGCAACACCTTTAGGCGGATAATCTCGCCGTATTTGTCTAATAAAATATCGTGGTCTTGTTGATTATCGAGCGTCCACAGGCTCACCCAATGCGGATTGAGGCTTGGGGGTTTTGATAATTTGCCTTCCATGACCGTGATTGGTGTTTCGATAACTGTTGAGCGCAAAAATCCGCGCTTTTGAGTCGAAAATTTGAGTTTCTTCAAATCTTCAAGGTTCCTTTGCGCTTCTTCTGTCACTTTTTTGGGATTAAACACCATCCCACCTGTATTTGGGCGCACACGGTTGGCTTTTGGATTTGTCACCTTCACGGTAATATCCATCCCAATCATATAATTTTCGCCGATGGCACAATCGGGCATGGTAGACATCGGCAACATGGCATAACCCACTTCTGCCGCGCCAAGCCCAACCACCAGCCTATCTTGACCAGTGATAAAACGCCCTTTTTTGCCTGCATGGTCTTTTTCTGGTAATTGTAAAGTGACGGTGACATCCGCAGGCGAATCGCTGGCATTTTGCATGAGGATAATCACTTCAAATTGTCGTCCCGCTTGGACAATGCGTGGACGTGTGGCGAGTGCCACTTGCACGACCCCAACCGTAACCCGTTCTGTATCGGTAATATAACCGAAAACATCGGGATAGGCGATATTCGATTTGTCTGCCATGATGAATTTACTTTCTCTAAAATGACATTAATTTGTGAATAATTGTAGCTGAATCACAAATGGTTGCAAACGGGCATATCGTACCTATCGGGGCGGGCATACGCATAAGACCGACCCGATGATACGCTCATCAGGGCAAAATCGCCTCAATAATCTTGTTTATAGCGCCCCTTTGGTCAATGAACCCACATAAATACAAGTCTCCCAAGGGATAGCCACATCTTCGACATCAATGCGGTCATCAGTCAAAATAACACCTGTGTTACGGACGATTGCAATCGGGCGGGCTTCTGCGGTTTCGCCCATCACCATCTGAGCGCACGAACAAATTTGGTCGGCGACTCCGCGTTGTGTGACCATCATCGGATTGCCAAATAAATCGGGCTTACCCCGTTCATCTTGAATCGGATGGAAACCTGCTGTCGAAATAGCGACCCCTGTCGTCCCCCAACGTCCGGGCATCAGCCAGCTATCGGTTAAAATCACGCCAATTTTCACACCCAACCGCGCATCAATATCTTTACGGATTTGCTCTGCCAACGCATACGGTTCACTGGGCAACAAGACAACTTTGCCACTAGGGATATTGGAGCGGTCTAGCCCTGCATTTGGCGAGATTACCCCGTTTTTGTGTGTCAATAAAAATCCGACTGCGACCCCATTAAACTCATGTGTAATCCCCCCAAACACATGGTCAGCTTCTTGAATGACCAATTGGGTTAAATGAGGGTTCATGTGATAACGCATGGCGATTTCTTGCGCCTGTGGGGTAATTTGCACCGCATCTAAGGCGACAATCCGCCCCTGACTGATGGCGGCATATTTGCTACTCAACGCCAAAACATCACCCGTTTGTAAGGTTTCGCCTTCTGCGGATATGGCAGAGAGAATCGTTTCGATTAAGTCAAATGGGGCTTGCTGTACAGGTGCAGAAATTGGAATAACCACTAGTGATTTTGAGGACACGTAATTTTCTCCGAGTAACGCTTAGATGTGTGAGGGCGCAACCTGTTGCGCCCTCACGACAAACGAAATATATCTACAATTATAAAACTAATTCCGCCATCATACG
>CALDGT010000689.1 GCA_937942935.1 uncultured Chloroflexota bacterium
CACTCTCTGGGGAGATGCCTGCCCTATCATAAAAGGCGGCGATAGCTGTGCCAATGCTATGACAATCTATCAGGCTGGCGAGCAATCCACCATACACAAACCCCGGAAATGCGGTGTGATGAGCAGAAGGGGTGAACTTGCACACCCCTTCACTGCCATCCCAAACCGTTTTGATATGAAGCCCATGCGGATTATTACGCCCACATCCATAACAAATGGCGGCTTCATCGGGATAAAAATCTTGAATGGGACGGTTCATTTCTATTCTGCCTTGCGAGAATAATTCATACCCAATTTTTGACGGGCTTTGTCGCGCAGGTCATCTACCAATTCCAAAATTTTATTCGGTTGTGGCACACCATCAAACACAAATGCCCCTTTGACATTTGCCCCGCCTGCTGTTTGACAAATGAGGTCGCCAAAGCCGAAAAGTGTTGGGAAAACCCCGCTCCGTTCAATCGTCATTTCTTCGATATTGATGAGGTCTGTGGATGCCATACGATGGTGAAACCAGTGATTTTTGGTGCTATCAATCACCCGTTGGTCGGTGATAATCCAAAGGTCGTGACTATAGCGATACCAGATGAAATACCCAATTATAAACGCGCCAATTCCCCAAACGATGGATGCAATATTCAAAATTTGGCTCCAAACATTGCCATTGTTCAGCGAAATTTGTTGAAAAATCAGTATGGGCAAAATCCCGCCCACCACAGTCGCTATCATTTTTAAGACAAAATAAATGGGATGTGTCTTGACCAACGAGACCAGTTTTTCTTCTTTTTGCAATTCGAGGGGTAATTTCGATGCCATGAGTTGCGCTCCTTATAGATTGAACAAGTCTGTTTCTAGTGTAACCCAAATATCGCAATTTTGCTTAATCCACTTGGGAAAATTCAACCGACATTTGCTCGGCGGTATCGGCAACAAAACGGATTAACAATTCCCCTTCACTGATGAGTGCCTCGCGTTGATTATCGGTTAGGGTGATAAATGGCGTGATTTGCAAGGTTGCTGTGCGTTTGGTTATTTCAATTTTCCACACCCCTGCCACAAACCCATCCACGAGAATGGTAGATGACACCCGCCCTGCCGATAAAAATACTTTTTTACGATGTTCTTCTGGCAAAATGCGCGTCCTATCGGCATGACCAATCAACACATTATCATATTCAGGAATAAATTTCACAGGCAATGGCGCATCCACATCGGTCTGTGGCATATCGGGCAAGTCGTATAGCGCCACACCATTTTCATCCACAAACAGGCGCAATTGAGGCTTAATTTTCTCTATTTCTGGCGCGAGTTTGGTCATACCTGCCCATGTCTGAAAATCCATAACAGACGCAGGACCATACCCTGCCAAATAACGCAAAAATAATGCGCCCACATCGGCAGATTTATCCCGCCCAATCCAATTTTCTGCCATTACATAAGTCGCTTTGCTCCCCACGCCCCATGTGCCAGCAGGCGGGACTTGTACCAGAGGCAAATAAGTGCGGATAGCATAATTTAGCGCCTCTGGTTCACGGTCTGGTTCTATGGTCTGCAAAAATTTGCCAATCTCGCCCATACTACGCGGAGATTGTGATAAAAATGGCTTAATTACGTCTACCAGTGGCAGGATATTTAGCCCTTCGATATTCCGCCCATGAAAGGAACGCAATCCCTTCACCAGCGCGGGTTCTATAACCCGATGAAAACGGTGATGGTCAGCTTGGGTGATGAGGTGCAAGGTCGAGCGGAACATGGCACAGCGTACAATCTGACGGTTCTGCATAGCATTGGTGAGGTCATCGCGCTGGAAAGATTCTAACCGCGTCCATAACCCGATATACGGCGGGTTTGGGATTTGGGATTGCCACCCAATAACACGTTCTGTTGCTTCTGAAAGGGATATATTGGCACGTTGAATAAGCAGTTGACGGTCTAAATACATCCGATTCAATTGGCGTAAAGTCAATTTTTGTGGAGGCATATTCTCATCCAGATAGTAGAATTAAAAAAGAGGAATTTGGGATTGTTTTTACCCGTAGGGCTTGCTATGGCAAGCCCTATATGAACTTTGGCAGTTTAAGTAGCCTGTAAAGAAATTTGACAGGCTACTTTTGT
>CALDGT010000690.1 GCA_937942935.1 uncultured Chloroflexota bacterium
AACCTATCGTGGTCGGCGATTGGTCTTTTCGTGGGGCATTTATACCCTCACCGCCGCTTCAATCCTCATTGTAATTGCCACAGGCGCAATCGTGACCAACCTCATCCCATTATATGCGATTGGTGTGTTTTTGGGATTCACCATCAGTCAGGCGGGCATGACACGACGCTTCTGGCGTGCGGGGCATGTGCCAAAAGATGGATTCGTGTGGGGTTTAGAGACCCAAATTTATTATGACCCCCGTTGGCGCATGAAATTACTCGTCTCTGGGACAGGCGCACTCGTGACATTTGTCGTGATGATTGTGTTCATCATCACCAAATTCACCAGTGGCGCGTGGGTGATTGTGTTGCTTATCCCGTCGTTGGTGTGGGTATTCTTCCGCATCCACCGCCATTATAAAGAAACCGCCGCACGCCTCAAACTGAATGACACACCGATATTCGATAAAAAGCCGATTGTCTTTGACCCCGCCCAACATCGTGAAGTCGCCATTTATTTCTGTGATACATGGTCAAAATTGGCGGTGCGCGTGGTGAATGCCATCCTAAAACGTGGGATTCCGATTCAGATTATTCATGTCAATGTAGACCCCAAACGGTCTAATGCCTTCCTCAAACGGAGCAAAGAGGTCATTGAAGCCAACGATTGGGAAGCGGGCGTGATTAAAGTGGTCGAAGAACCGTATCGGAATTTATACGAAAATGTCGCCAACTTACTCAAACACATGCGCGAGCAATACGGCGAAATTTACTTCCAAGTGTATGTCGGCGCATTGCGGACACGCTTCCCATTCAATTTGTTGCATATGTCCACAGACCGCTTCTTGCGTGATGCTTTGTTGGATTGTGAAGATGTATCGTTGAATATCAAACAGGTAGATTTGAATTCTTTGCCCCTGCCCGCAGGATTCAAAGTGACGTTTGAACATTCGACAGACCAACATCATGCCGAACATGAAAATGGAGAACATCCAGAAACACACACCGAACAAGCAGGCAAAGCCTCTATCACACATCCGACTGTGGCGGCAAAAGTCCCTGTTCCCGCCCCTGTCCCAACAGACGATGGTGTATCAGATACACCAACGATAACACCCGAATCGTAGCCCTTAAAAAGCACACCAGCAATTGGTGTGCTTTTTTTATCTGCCAAAATTCCGCTTTTTATTCAATACTTGCCGATAATAATTTTTGGTGATTCGGTTATTGGGATTCAATTGCAAAGCATGTTCAAAATCGGCAATTGCCTCATCATATAACCCAGCCTGAGCATAAATATTGCCACGCTCACGCAACAAACCATCTTGGTTGGGCATAATCGAAACGGTGACATTGGCATGAAGAATGGCTTGGTCAAATTGTTGCAATGCCAAATACACAAAGGCAATGCCCCAGTGAGCAGTCGCCAATTGTTGTTTTTTATCTTGCAAATTCATCTCTAGGGCATGATTAAAATTGGCGAGGGCATTTTGAAATTCTTCCCACCCATACCGATTATCCATCACGCCCGAAAATGAATGAATCCGCCGTTCATACGCCCCCTTCTGATAAAACGCCATCCCTCGCCCCAAATAATTTGCGGATGAATTGGGATTTAGCGCAATCGCCTTATCAAAATCATTGAGCGCCAATGCAGGTCGCCTTGTCATAAGCCACAGCATCCCGCGCATGGAATAGCCATCTATAAAATTGGGATTCAACACAATAGCGCGGTTACAATCATCCATCGCTCGGCGGATTCTTTTTTGTGCTATCCAAATATGCGCCCGATAATAATATGCCCCTGCCCGCTTAGAATCTTGCCTAATGATGGCTTCGACCTGTTTTTGTGCCTCACTGATATTGCCATGTCGGAGCGCGACCAACACCGCTTTTAAGTCTGGGTCTGGTTCATTATCAGCTAACTCAAATATATTCAACCCGCCATCGAAATTAGGGTTTTCATCCATCAAATCACCCCCACCACAATTTCAAACGGTGAGAGCGTGAATGTATTCGATAGCCTCTCCCCGATTGGCTCATGTGTCGAAAAAATAACCGTCATCGGTAGGCGGGTGGCAACGGTTTGCGATACATGCGAAAAATTCAACATCACCCCACAATTTTGGTCTGATGTGCGCCGTGTAAAGGCGAATACCGCCTCATTTTTGACATGCCACTCGGCATAATCCCCGCGCAACAAGGCGGGATTCTGTTTGCGGAGGGCAATTAAGGCTCTATAAAAATGCAGGAGCGATGCTTCATCGGCTCGCTCATCTTCGACATTCACCCCATCTAAATATTCTAAATTAACGGGTAGCCATGTCTTAATTTCTTGTGGCGAAAAACCGCCATTAGGGGCATTTTGCCAAGGCATAGGTGTACGACAACGGTCACGCGAGAGTTTTTGCATGGCAGGATAAATTTCTTTGAGCGTATGCCCATCAGCAACCAACAAATCCCCCATGAGGAGCGCCAATGTATCGCGCATCAATTCGGGATATGGGACTTCATAATTCGACATGCCGATTTCTTCCCCGTTATATAAAAATGGGGTGAACTCGTGCAGGAGCAATAACGCCGCAGAGAGTTTTGCGCGGGGGATGGGTGCTGTCCCGTCATCATATCGGCTGATGGCGCGGGTGCAATCATGATTATTCAAATTATTCGCCATCCAA
>CALDGT010000691.1 GCA_937942935.1 uncultured Chloroflexota bacterium
TCATCACTATTCACTTCTACCGAAATCTCATGTAATGATACTTCTTCGTTGGGGAGCATATTGAGCATGGTGGCAAAGCGTTTAATTTATAAACTGCGTTCCCCTTTTTTAATATATCCACTGGCTAAACGTGGCTCACGTCCTGTAATGGTGGTCATATAAAATCGGTATCCTTTCTTAACGTAGAGTCACGAGTGCAACATCTTTGACCAAAATTTTACCTGTCTGCAAATCGCTCACAGTCACGCGCAATTGACGGCGGTCATCAATCGAAAATTCGGCTTTTAGCCTATCTTCGCCCAATTTGCCTACAGGCTCAAGTTTAGCAAGGGCTTTGAGCGCCTCTGCGGAATTAAGCGGGATAATTTGTTGCTCCCCTTGCGAGGCTTGTGCCACAAATACTGCCTGACCATCTTCGTATTTGACCTCAACCATCGCCACCGCATCGGTATCAATTTCGCCGATGACAAATTCAATTTCGGTTTGCCCTTCCCGCGATACGCCAAGCACCACCTCAACAGGATTATCGGTGGGATACCGACTGCCCATTGGGATAATTTCATCATAATCGTGCTTGCCTTCTTCTGTCAGGTAACGCAACCCATAACTATGGATGAGATAATCTTCTAACCCATAGCCCGCCGCCACTTGTAACGCGCCTTCTGCGACTGCGGTGAAGGGTTTATCGGCACGCACCGCCATATTGGTGAAATATTGTGCGAGTGTCGCTTGAACGGATGGCATGAGCGATGTCCCACCCACCAACAACACATAATGAATATCTTCTTTGAAAATCCCGCGCTGGCGGGCGATGTGCATCACTTTATCTACCACACGACGCAAAGCCGTATAAAATCCATTGGCTTCGAGCAAGGCTTCGAGTTCTTCGCGGGTGATGGTGACTGTATGAGGGTGGTCTTGCGCCGAAAACTCGATTTTGACCGTTGTCTCTGTCGAAAGTGCGATTTTGGCATGTTCGCAACGGGTGAGCAACCGCGCATATTCGACACCGAGTTGTTCGGTGGTGACATTTGCCCGTTTGAGGACTTCTGCGAGCAACCATTGGTCAATATCGCTCCCACCAATAATACGCCCCGCCTTCGCAATCACTTTGGCGGTGTGTTGCCCCGCTTTGCCACTGCCTACCAGTCGTTTGAGGACACCACCCGTCTTCTCACGGTTTTCTGGCAATTGCACCAACGACAAATCGAGTGTGCCACCCCCAAAATCGAATACCAAGACAACCGCGCCCGGTTTGGTCACGGCATATCCCAATGCCGCCGCCGTAGATTCATCTACCACCCGAATTTTGTCGAGCAAGGCGACTTCATCAATCACACTATTCAACCATGCCAAATATCCCTCAAAAGAGGCAACTGGCGCAGTGAGGACAAGTTGGTCAATCTCCTCATTTTTATAGGGCAAATTATGGATGAGGTGCTTGACAAAAGCCCGTCCTGCATCTCTATCTGCCCAATCGGTTTCATCAATTTTGCGAGGGTCTGGTGCGGGGGTTGCCACAATCCCACGCTTAAAATTGCGAAATAAGCGATTGTTTTGTTGGTTATCTAGTCCTTGTTGACGCACCTTTACCCCACAAGTGATTGTGCCAGCCTTACCATCGTTGACATATAATAACGATGGGACAACTGGTGGCAAATTTTTGTCGGATGTGTCGCTAAGTCCATCAATGATGACCACTTGCGAATCATCTTTTTCTTCATCCCAACGGGCGATAACGCTATTGGTTGTACCAAAATCAATACCCAGTTTATGCCCCATGAATCCCTCACACAAAATGAAACCGAATAATAACACTACACAAACTATTTTAGGGCATATTGCCCTATTTGACCAATAAGGAAATTTTTATTCCCCTGCGTGCATTGGATGATAATCATCTAAGATAGAATCACCAATAAATTCTCGCAATAAGGATGTATCTGGAATTTGGCGCAATTGGTCGGTTTGAATTGGTCTCACCCACCCCAAAAACGACAATAACCGTTTCGCTTCGATAAATGCACTCGTATTCGGCTTGACTTGCAATAATAACGGTTCTGCAATTGGGCGCAACGCCGCCAATTCATATACTAACGCAGAGTCGAACATCGAATCGGCATTTTCTTGATACGGAAAAATGCCTGTTCGTTCACCATTTCGCACACTCTCCCAACGGTTCAGGGTATCGAGTGCGCTATAACCGCGTGTGCGAGCATCGCGTACAATCCGTCGCAACAGGCGTAAATCGGTTGTTGGGACACGATTATGCAAATCTATATTCACTTGGGTGATAGCAGAGACATACACCCGATACACCAATTCGGGGGGCAAATCGGTGATGAGACGGGGATTGAGTCCGTGTATCCCCTCAATAATAATCACCTGTTTTTCTGCCAATCGTGCCGATGCCCCCACTTCACTTTTTCCTGTGAGGAAATTGAAACGGGGCAAATTTACCTGTTCACCCCGCGAGAGTGCCAACAATTGCGAATTAAATAAGGGCAGGTTGATGGCTTCGAGTGCCTCAAAATTATAATCTCCTTTGGCATCTCGTGGGGTATCTTCACGGTTGACAAAATAATTATCTAATTCGAGGGTGAATGGGCGCAAGCCTTGTGCCAAAAGCTGAATAGACAACCGTTTTGCAAATGTTGTCTTTCCCGATGCCGATGGACCTGCGATAAACACAAATCGTACCCCTGTTTGGGCATGTTTGAGAAGAACATCTTCGGCGATATTGGCGACATTTTGCTCATGCAATGCTTCTGCCACCAAAATGAGTTCACGAAGACGTTCTGGCGTATCTATAATCTGGTTCAAGCGCCCAATATCTTCTATATTCAATCGGCGTAGCCATTCATCCGATTGATGAAATACTCGGCTCAATTTTTCATGAGCGCGAATAGGGCGCAATTGGCTAGGGTTTTCTCTGCGGGGGTATTGCAAAATAAAACCTTCTTTTCCCCAAACTAACCGAAAATATTGAAGCACTCCTGTTGCGGGGAGCATATATCCAAAATAATAGTCATCGCGTCCTCGCAAGGTATACAGGGTCAATTCTGGGCGAGTGCGATACCCCAATAAACGCACTTTATCGTCATCACCACGCGCCGTAAACAAATGAATGGCTTCTACCAGTGGCACAACTCGTTTGGTAATTGGGGAATCTTCTGCCACAATTTGGCGCATTTTAGCATCTATTTGGTCTAATTCTTTCAGTGTGAACGGAGCATTATTCATGCGCTTG
>CALDGT010000692.1 GCA_937942935.1 uncultured Chloroflexota bacterium
TCGTTGGCAGTGGTGCTGGCATTGTCGTTGGCGGTGGCGATATTCCGGTGACAGGTACGATTCTTGTTATAATTGGAAGTGTCATACTATCAGGTATCATTGCATCTATAACTACAAATACTAAAAATGATTGGGATGATGTATTTTTTATTTCCATCCTCGCCTGCATTATTTTAGGGATTGGTATCGTTGTAGGTATCAACACAGGTGATTGGGGACGGGCGATATTATCGGGTGGCGCATCTCTTGTCGTTTTGGGAATGATCTTCGGCATAATGTCTAGCTCTAGATATTTAGTAGAACACACAACATGGGGTGGCAAATTCATTTTAGTGGCACTTCCTATCATGTACGCCTTTTTAATCTGGGTATATTATTTCGGCGGGTGGCGGGTGTTCATGCCTGCAACATCATAACCGCACCACCCATAAAAAAATATTATTTCTCCCCAAAAACCGCCGTGCGATGACCCTTTGCCACGCCACACCCGCGCCGATAATCACCAGCCCCACCAACCATACGCTCACATCCACCCAAAACGCCAAGAATAAGCACGATACCAACCCGCATACTGCCAACCAGCGCGGGAATAACCGTTCTTCTGCGGATAAGCGCAACGCCGATAAATTGGTGATGCTCACAAATACACATTTAAGCCAAGTTGTCGTTTCAGTTGTGCGCTCATCATTCACCCTTTCGCTTTGAGTTGCACATTATAACAAATCATGTAGGATGAATTATCATCGTTTTGTTAAGGATGGATTATCTATGTCGCAACCCGAAAAATCTCCTATTCCGCGCTTGCGTGTCATCAACCCGTTAGATTGGGTGCGATTATTGTGGTGGGCATTGGTCACACCCGATTCACTCAAGGCATATCAAAAAGCACACGGCAAAAAGGCACATAAACAGGTGGCGGGGGCGCTCATCAGCACGCTGTTATGGTCGCCGATGGTCATCGTCATGAGCGCGACAGTCATCAATAACCTGCTCATTCGGGTATATGTGCTTTCACCTATCGCGCCGATTGTGATGATGCTTGCAACTGGTCTCATGTGGCTGATAACCGCATTTTTAATCGCGTGGTTGGATAGGGCGGATGATGAAGCCAGTTATAACCCCAATAATATTTTGCCGTTTGGGATTGGGGGGATATTTTCTTATATCACCCTAGAAGGATTCATCGGCGGGGGGATTGGGGCATTTTTCGTCATCATCATGAGCATCACTTTAGTGGGGACATGCGACACCATCGGAAAACGGCTCAAGACCAATGCAGAAGGTGTGATTGGGGTGGGCTTATTGGCGGGTGTATTCATCGTCACAGCCAACAAATTGCTCAATCGGCAGATTGGTATCTCATTCTTTGTCACCAAAACAGAAGATTTTAGTTTTATGGGGGCGGCAGTTTTTATTATATCCGCAGTGTTGGGGCTAATTTGTATGTGGTTGGTCGCAATGGGGATTGAGTGGTTTATCGAAAAAACAAAGATAGGTGGCAAAGTGATGTTCGCCATTATCCTATCTTCGGTGGGGATATTGATTTGGTTTTATCATTTGGGTGGGTGGCATCTTTTATAAAAATTATCCTCCGCTAATGGCTTTAACACCAATATCTAAAGTAGTAGCGATGATGATTGCATAAGCAGTCACACTGATACTGGCGAACAA
Organism: uncultured Chloroflexota bacterium; assembly: GCA_937942935.1. Taxonomy (GTDB): domain Bacteria; phylum Chloroflexota; class Anaerolineae; order Aggregatilineales; family Phototrophicaceae. The sequence continues at coordinate 1,672 of CALDGT010000692.1, forward strand.
AAACAACCGTCCTACAGTCATCCCTAATGCGCGGGCGGTGATTGCCATTGCCCAAATGCCAACCCATGGGGTTAAAATGAGGACACCGATTGTCCCATACCGATTCATGCGCTGTTTCATCTTTTCTGATGCGAGTTTTTCTAGCCATGTGTTGATGCGCGGATAATCTGATAAATATTCATACCCGTAATGAATGACCAAAACAGGCACTAAATTCCCAAAAACCGCCCAAACAACCGATGAAATGATACCTAATCCGAGCGCATAACTGGCAGGAACAGCCCCATAAATTTCAAAGGCGGGGAAAAATCCCATAAACCAGCTAATAAATGATTTGCCTCCGTATTCGACAATCCCCATACCGTGTGTGTTGTGGGTAAGTGTGTAGAGGATGACGAATCCAATACCTGTCAGTGCCAAACCAATTGTAATCCATAACCAAAGTGCCATTTTTTGTGGTGGTTCTTGTGTTATTGTTGCCATAGGATTATCCTTCTTTCTTATCTTTGTCCATCAGCGCCAAAATAGCGCGTTCTACACGGGGATATAAATCATCCGAAATGACATTAATCCCCAATAATTCCGTGAACCATAACCCATCTGCCGCCAAGCGGATGACCGTTGCCAATGCAGGGTCTATGCCTGTTGCTTCGGCGAGTGCCTGCCAATCAGCATATTTTTCACGCACACGAGCCAGTAATTCTGGCTGGTTTGCGATTGCCGCAATCAGCGCCCGACTATCATCGAGTTGCGAGTTGGTCATATCAAATGTCGAGCGCACATATCCGCGCAACCATTCGCGTGGGTCATCGGTCTTGGACTGGTCTAAAATGCCTTCAAAATTACCTAAAAAGTAATCTATCATGCCCATGATGAGCGCATTTTTATTCGGAAAGTGATAGAGTAATCCACCTTTGCTCACTTTGGCTTCGGCGGCGACTGTTTCAAGTGTGAGTTTTGCCACCCCTTCGCGTTGAATCACACGGTTGGCGGCTTCTAAAATCACTTTTTTGGTAGTTTCTGCTTTACTCATCTGCTATCCCAATAAATAAACCGTCCAGACGGTACACAATATACAATGAGTATACCGTCCAGACGGTTTATTTGTCAAGCAAATAAAGGTTAAATTTTGCTAAAGTTTTAGACAACATCCTCCGCACGGCGATTTTTGAAAATGCGCCATAGCACAATTGCCATCACCACCCAAACCCATTTGGGCATTTTAGCGCGTTTTTCGGATGTGGGTTCTACTATTTCTGATGGGCGGTTTTTGAGCATTGCATCCCAATTGGGAATCGTATCACGCGGGGGCAAGCTATAATGCTGATTCCAT
>CALDGT010000693.1 GCA_937942935.1 uncultured Chloroflexota bacterium
ATTTTTCCCCATTGCTAAAATCCTTTACACTCAATCCCATCAGGCGACTATATGCGATAAAATTGACACCCATATCATCTTCACCAAAATAATGCCGTACCAACAAACAAGCCCGCAGATGCCGATTATTGACTGCACTCGCATCTATCGGCACGGTGTGATGCAATCCCTGAGCGCCATCTTCAAGTGTTGTGAACCCATCATCACGTAAACTACCCGTCACACCCCATAAAATATATGATTCGTCAATATAGTCATCTGCTTCGATGCCAGTTTCATCTTTTTTATACTGATACCAAGTATCTCCATTTCGCCATATATGAACTTCGCGCCTATCATTAAATAGGCGAATCTCTTGCAGGGTGGCGGTATTCAGTGGTGCCGATGTGACTAATTTGTCCCCTACGATTTTGCCCCATATCACACCATCTAAAGCATGTGCGAGCAGAATATCATCAGATTGGGCTTGTTTTTCTAGCCATTCTTGAGAAAACGATTCCTTTATAAGGTGTGTCTTTAATTCTTCTGTCATAATTGCCCCCAAAGTGCATCTACATAACCTTTTAACTGGTCTATATATTGCTTGTCTGCTAACCCATGTTCATTGAAATGAATTTGTTTTCCATCAATGGTTAATGTGGCATTTTTCCCGCGCAAACGTCCCCGCCCAATGTTACTTTCTCCGCCTAATGGCAAATCTTCTGTCCACAAGTCTTTGAGTAGTAGCAAGAATAGCCCAATTTGTGCAGGTTCCGGTTTTCTCAACTCTAATTCAATTTTGACCCATGTGTTTGGTGTGGCAAAAACGGGTTGCTCATTGATGAGTGCCGTTTCGTATGACCCGCCTGTGAAACGGTCTATCTTCACGCGATTTTGGATATGAGTTGTATCTGCTTTTTGGATAACCGATTCTTTCACTATCATGCGACTGGACTTTATATCGCGCACTTTTTCGTCACCATCTTTTCCATCATCGCCAAAAAGATCATATGCTATACCGTCGGATTTGCCAATCGTCTGCAAAATCTTGAAAGCGCGTGCGCGTAATGCTCCTGCGATGCTCGTGCCTGTGAGGATGGGTTGATTATCTCGATTAGTGAGGTGACGGGTGATTTCTTTATCGGCACGTTTCTCAATTGTGCGTATCATCACAGAATCGCACAACGCAAATGATGCCGATAAAATAACACGTTGGCGGTTATCCATAAATCTGTTTGCCTTGCTCAGAAAATCTGGGGTAGGGGATGGATATTGCCCATTAACCCAACCTAAAAAATCATCTGTGCTGGTCATATCATACTCATAGACACGCCAATCTGATACGGCACATTGTCCATAACCGCGATTTTTGCGCCCACCCATTGGGATTTCGTCCGTTGCAAATGCGCTCAATAATACCGCAAAGGCTTGTTTTAGGTGCGCTTGAAGTGTGGTGTCTTCCTCATACATGACTAATTCTAGGCGCAATGGAAATTGTGTGCCTGCATCCCATGTTTTGATTTTGAACAATGCCCTCTCATCAGCGGTGCGCGTGATGTCATTAATTCTCACACCATCGCGCTCACTTTGTGCCGAGTTTTGACTGGTGGCATCGTAGGTGATAAGCCGACTTTGTGCGCCCCGTGTTTCATCAAGTGCTTCACCAAACATTTTTTGAATCAGGCTATCTTTGTTTGTATCTGCTGTCTGATACCCATATAACCGTTGAATCAAATAATGACGCAATGCACCTGCGATAGATGCGCCTGTTAGAACTGCTCTGCCATCTGGTGCTTTATATAGTTCTAGCGTATTGGCTTGCTCGCCATTTTGCAATTTTTTGATGCTGGTATCTCCCGCACCAAAATGGGCAGGTGTTTTTAAGACCAATGTGCCTTGCGCGATGATGCGATAGGCAATATGGCGCGAATTTTCGGCTGACCAGCGTGCCGAATTCCTCATTTTATCCGTTACATCGCTCATTATTCTTTTACCCCTTTTGAATTTATCCGTGCTTGTAAGAAATGCCACATGATGCCCGCATCACCATCGAGGTCGGATTGTGGTATAGATTCTACTTCCTGAGATATGCTATTTATTCTGGTAGCGGTGAAGGTAGGATATCCTTGCCATCCAATCGCAACCTGACCAAATCCTTCATTACGCCGTTCTCCCAAGCCTGTTTGGTAGATGCTACTGAGGGCATTATTGGGGTCAGCAAAATGGCTCAGGGCGATGACACTCCCGCGTTTGATGGCGGGTGTTTGGAGCAATGGTAATCCCCATTTGCGATTAAATCCGCCCACTAAGATAGTTTGTATGGTGTGATTCCCGTTCTGCTGAATTGTCAATCCAAACTTTTTTAGGGTATCTACCAACACCGATAGGGTAGGGGCATAGTGACCGTTTTTATCACGCAAAATAACATCACTTAAACAAGTCAGGATGTTGCTTGATGGGGTGGCGGTGAATTCTGATTGGTATCCATCTTGAATATCAACTGATTCAATTCGCACCTTACCATATCCCGCACTCCGCGCCCTGCCGATGTGCATACTCGGATTATCTTTTAACAAATTAGCGAGCGGATTTGCATCTTCATCGGCGCAATAAATCATCGCCTCAAAGGTTTGTTGAGGCGCAAGGGCATCATAACGATAAACTTGTGGCTCATCATCCGTTTTACGAGTACGATGAATATGGATATTCAATACCCGTTTGGGTTTATAAATAGAAGCCCCATTAGAGGTTGTAAACCCTTTTACGGGGTCATATTTACTCCCATCATTGGTATA
>CALDGT010000694.1 GCA_937942935.1 uncultured Chloroflexota bacterium
GGGCGCTATACCAGCGAATCCCTTCTGGCGTGGGGCGCATGAGGGATAAATCATCTGGGGATTTTTCCAACATACCTTCATCAAACAAGCGATTCACAAAGGCGGTCTCTGCACCATCGAATTGGGCGCGGGTAAAATCACCGACCTTCACGAAATGCGCCATGTGCGATAAGCGTTTGGGCTTGGGTTCAAAATTCAGATTGGTTGGCTTGCGAACACAGGCACGCCCTGCATACACCGATTCACCCGCTTGAACAGCATTCCGCACCCGCAAGCGAATTTCGATAGTCGGGCGACCATAAAAATTGACGGTGGTCACATGCTCAAACAAAAATCCTGCTTGCATGGCGCTGATGCTCATCGCCTTCAGCACATCTTTTTCGGCACACCCATTCAAATCCACCAGATACAGCCCAGCAGATGCTTGATAGGGACTCACAAACACATCGAAGCCAGCGACTAAGGTCTTGACCTCATTCATCGTTCCACTGCGGTAAACTTTTTGTTGCATGATTCACGCTCCTCGTGATACACTGTCTTTATCTGATGTAAAAAATCTTGAGATACCTAGCGCCATCGCCTTCCACGCGGTGGCGCTGTGGTTTATCGGCTTAGTGCAATTGAGCAATCATCACGCCCGCATCGGCACACGCTTCATTGACCAACCCCACCACCACATCGGTGTCGTGAAGCAGGTCGCCGTTCAATTCGATATTCCGAAATTCGCGTTTGCAATCGGCTTGAAAACGGCGGTGAATGGTCACAGTCAACACATGCGAGTGGCGTTGTTCATAAGGCAAGGCACGCGAGCTACTTAAAGCCACTTCCACGAAATCATAATCTGTCCCTGCCACACCCATCACCCGTTCACAATAGCCTGTCCGATTCACGATGCGGATTAAATTTTGAATGGTGCTTTTCATGTTGCTCTCCTTTATCTCTCAACTTATATCTATATTGTAATATAATATACTTATAGAGGAGTGATAGACCACTTAAGGTTCTATTAATCTTGTGCGCCCTTACATTTGCCCCACAAAAATCTGGTTTAATGAGTCTGAAAGTCAATTATCAGAGGATTTCGACATGATTGAAAATCGTATCGTTGGGCATGGTGAGGAAGACCCACAAGACCTGCTCGCCAACCCGTTCAACTGGCGCATTCATCCAACATACCAGCAAGAAGCCCTCGCGGATGTGCTGGATGAGGTCGGCTGGGTGAGGCGTGTTATCGTCAACAAGACGACTGGGCATATCGTGGATGGGCATTTGCGCGTGATGGAAGCCATGAAAAATGAGGAACAGCGTGTGCCTGTGGCGTATGTGGAACTGAGCGAAACAGAAGAAGCGGAGATACTCGCCACCTTTGACCCCATCAAAGAATTGGCAGATAAGAATGCAGAACGCGCACAAGCACTCGCAGACCGTGTGAAGACGCGGAGCAATGCCTTAAAACTCATGGTCGAATCGCTCCAACCACCGCAGACCGTGACCAAAGGTGAGGCGAAAGCGACCATCACCAAAGAACGCCAAGCCCAAGCCAATGCTGTGTTCGCATTGGGCGAATTCCGCTTAATTCTGCCACAGGCGGAATTATCCGAATGGTGGGAAACGCTCCTCAACCGTTATGAGGGCAATCGGCAAAAGGCGGTGACGCACATCTTGGATGCAATCGGCTTACAGATGGAGGTGGCGCATGACGGATAATGGCTGGCGGAATCGTATGGTCAAAACCGAACAGGTAGACCCATTCACCCTACTGGAAAACCCTGCCAATTGGCGCATCCATCCTGACCATCAGAAACAGGCACTCACCGATATTCTGACTGAAATCGGCTGGGTGGATGATGTCATCGTCAATATCAACACAGGGCTGATTGTAGATGGTCATTTGCGCGTTTGGGTGGCACGCGAACAGGGAGAAGCGACCATCCCCGTGACCTATGTTGACCTGACAGAAGATGAAGAAGCCCTGATTCTATCTGTCCTCGACCCGATTGCAGAACTGGCACAGACGGATGAAGATGCACTCATCGAATTAAAAAGTAAGCTCGCACAGGCGAAAAGTTTCGCGCTCACCGTGTTGGATAATATCGCCCAAGCCCGCACTGCCTTGCAGGTGGATGTGAAAGAACGCAAAGAACGCGGTGCGGGGAATACCATGCTCCGTATCGGCTCATATACCATCAAACTCCCGCGTGATGTGTATTTGCGCTGGCGTGAGACCATGTACCAGACCATCAGCTTTGACCGCAAGCAAATTGTAGAGGAGATGCGACGGAGGCTCGGATTATGACCCCACCCCAACTTGTCCCTATCGGCGCGGTGTATCCATCCGCCTATAATCCGCGTAAAGCCGACCCCATGCGTCTTGACCTCATCGAACAGTCCTTGCGGAAATTGGGCTTTTTATTGCCTTTATATGCGGATGCAGACGGTGAATTGTTATCGGGGCATCAGCGCCATCTGGTCGCGGGTGAACGGCTGGGATTAACCCATGTGCCTGTGGTGTATGTGGATAAGATGGAACTCGACCAACGGCGGGCAATCAACGTGGTGTTCAATCGCGCCACCAACGACCTCGACCGCGCCTCGACACCCACCTCTATCACCGATGCCCTCAGTCGGGTGAATTTGAATGTGTTGGCACAAGCCATCCCGAATAAGGCGGGCGATGCCATGTATCCATGTTTATCGCCCAAGCGGGTATTGCTCCAACGCCTGCTCGATGCCAATGCGGGGCGTTGGAAAGATTATCCGCGCAATATCACCAAGACATTGGCAGGTGTCGGCATCCTCATGCCCATCATCGCCACGACCGATTATGTCGTCACCAATGGCATTGGACGGGTGCAATATTTGGCAGAAGCGGGCGAATTGTATGCCGATGTGATATTCATCACCCAAACCGAAGCGGCGTTCTCGGATGCGATGCTCAATTTGCTCTCGATGGATTTTGATATTCACACCCGTTATGCCGATGTGCTACGCCACAATTCATTCAGGCGCACCCGTGATAAGACCACCCAACTGGCTACAGGGCATTTATGGGCATTGGGACGCAACAGCATAGATTTTGACATCGGCAACCCTCAGCATGTGGCGATGTGGCGCAAGCATTACGGCGATTCGGTGCTGGATTTTGGCGCGGGGTGGCGTGCGATTAGTCAACTGAATGCGATGGGCGTTCATGTGGATGTGTTTGAGCCATATTGTTTGGAACGGGATAATCTGGATGTGATAGATAAGGGTGAATCGGTGCGCGTGGCGCGAGAGTTTCTCGCCAGTGTTCGGCGCGGGGTACAGTGGCGGAGCATTTTCCTCTCGGCGGTGATGAATAGCGTGCCATTCGCCAAAGACCGCCAACACATCATGACGATTTTATCGGCACTGTGTTCGCCAACCACGACCCTATACACCTATGCGTCTGGTGTGGGGTCGAGCAATATTGTGAATGTCAAAGGTGGGGAACGCCTTCATAAGCAAGCGATGACCAGCATTCAATTTGCCCTCGACTATGAGCCGAATGTGCTACTGGGCGAATTTCAACGCCTGCCCAAAATGCAAAAGTATTTTGATGAGTGCGAATATGCCGAACTGCATCAATTGCGCTTTCATGGGGTGAAGGTACATTCGGATGGGGCGCTGGTTTATGCCCTGTGTACGCATCCCAAAGCCATTAGCCGTAAGCAACTGCGTGAGGCGCTTGAATTTGAATTTGACCTACCTTATCCAGACGGGTCGCGCATGGGGTTGGTGAATGAGGCGCTATCCGCATTCGGCGCACGGCTGGGGATGGTGTTATAGGGACTAGGCGCTCATGTAGCGCCTAATCTTCACTATCTTCACCATCTCGCAATCGTCGGATAAGTACCTCAGATGGTTCATCCCACAATCCTGCAAGAATACCGCGTGCGTTCTTATAACTCCCCGGTTCGCTTGGGGGTACAAGTTCAATATTGGTGATATGTTGCATTCGTATCGGCGTTCCTGTCTCTGGATGACGAACAATCTCACCAGAAACGAATACATCTTTATCCCAATATTGAGCCACCATTTCTTTTTGATTCTCTTCAATAAAGCAAGGAATCGGTTTATCGAACAATGTGTTATACAAGATAAATCGTAGCCGATTCCGACTGCTAATTGTTTGGATTCGTCCTTTAATTGAACCGATAGGCATCGTTTATATCCCCCACACGCTAGGAAATGGCAACTTGTCCCACTGTTTACCATCTGTCGGCACAGGGACGGCGAGTATGCCGTGACGCTTATACATGGCGCGGGTCGCCCATGCCGATTCCACCGCCAAATACTTGCGCTCGGCGGATGTCCCGAACATCGGCACAATGTGATTCAGCAAATACGGTTCTTTGACCTTATCACCCTGCCATACATCTTCCAGTGGGTTGAAGAAGGCATATTCGGGCTTCCAGCCTGTCAGTTTCTCAATCCGCGCCAATGTCTGCGCCTCATACCCCACATAACGCACCGTACACAGGCAAACCGTGTGACCTTTTATCAATTCGACAAGCCATTGCCGATACAATTCGGCATCTATTTTTGACGCATAACTACCGCGCATTTGCTTCTTCAACTGGCTATTCAAAACCAGTGTATAGTTTAAGTCGAGGAGGATGACGATTTCTTTATCGGCAACTCCCACAGGCAAAGGCGGCGGTTCTGGCGGGTTAAAAAGTGACAACTGTTGCATAACATCCCTTTCATGGTGTGTGTTTATCGCTAATTCCATTCTAACCGAATCAAGTTAAGGAGGTCTGAAGGAGGCATGATAGATGAGATTGTGCCTACAAGTCGTTGGGTGTTCGATGGCACAGTGACGCAGGTATTCGATGATATGTTGAGGCGTTCCATCCCACAATTAGAGGTGATGCGGAATGCCGTCTTCGACATCGGCTCACAATTCGTCACACCCAACACATGGATTATTGATTTGGGATGCTCGCGGGGAGAAGCCCTCGCGCCATTCGTAGACAAATTTGGAGAGGACAATCGCTATCTGGGAATTGAGGTGTCAGAGCCGATGGCGTTGGCATCACGGGCGCGATTTGCGGGCAATGAGCAAGTGGTCATCCGTCAAGAGGATTTGCGGATGCGCCGTCCTGTGGAACGTGCCAGCGTGGTGTTATCGGTGTTGACGCTCCAATTCACGCCGATTGAATATCGCCAGCGCATTGTGCGCGATGTGTTCAATGGACTCACTACAGGCGGGGCGTTCATCCTCGTCGAGAAAGTATTGGGCGCGACGGCAGAACTGGATGCGCTTTTGGTCAAGGAATATCACGACCTCAAACGCGCCAATGGCTATAGCCAAGAACAAATAGACCGCAAGCGGTTATCGCTAGAGGGTGTGCTTGTGCCTGTGACGGCGCGTTGGAATGAAGAATTGCTCATCGGCGCGGGCTTCCGCCAAGTGGATGCCTTCTGGCGCTACATGAACTTTGTCGGATGGGTCGCCATTAAAGAATAGGATGCGTGGGGATGTCTGCTAAAAAACAAGAATCAACAGGAAGCCCTGCGGGACGTAAGCCGATAATCTCGGCGGATATGGTGACAAAGCTGGAAGATGCTTTATTGAATGGGATGAGTCAGCGAGGCGCTTGTGATTTGGTGGGCATCAACACCGATACCTTCCACACATGGATTCGCATCAGCGAGGGACTCAATGCCGATGGCACACATCCCGACATGCCCAAACCGCCCCGCCGTCGCAAGGGCGAATCGGATACCCTGTTCACCATCCGCCAACAAGAATACGCGGTACAGGTGGGGTTATTAAACGAATTTTCCGCCCGTATGAAAAAAGCCCGTGCCAGTGTCGAATTGACCATGACATCGGCGATTATGGACGCGGTGCAACCCAAAGAAGATAAAGACGGCAACATCAAGCCGATTGATTGGCGGGCGGCGCTGGCGTATCTGGAGCGCATGTTTTGGCAAGATTTCGGCAAGCGCACACTGGGCAATGACCCTAGCGGGGATATTAACATCAATATCCGCATCAAGAATAATGAGGATGCCGATGGTGCTTGATATTGATATTGACCTGCACATGCCAGCACCCTATCGGCTTCAGCGCGTCATCGCCAAACATGAGGCGCGTTTCAAACTCATCGCATCGGGTCGGCGTTTTGGAAAGACGGTGTTATGCGCTCGCATGGCAGTCGGTGGGGATAAAGCCAATGGCTTCAATCGCGGGTTACTCGATGGGGCGCATGTGTTGTTATCCTCATCCACCCAAATTCAAGCCGATGTGTTTTGGCAATATCTCAAGCAGTGGCTCGCGCCGATTTTCAAATACAAAAAGATTGTTTATAAAAATGAGGTGGAACGCATCATCCGTTTGGGTGATGGTCAAATCCATGTGCGGACAGGGCGTAATCCGGATGTGCTACGCGGTTTGAATGCCGATTTGCTGGTATTTGATGAATGTGCCTATCTGGATGAGGCGGTGTGGTATTCGGTCGGTCAGCCGATGCTACTGGATAACAACGGTTCGGCGGTGTTCATCTCCACACCCAAACGACGCAATTGGTTTTTTCATCTGTATCACAAGGCGCTCGACCCACATAACACCGAATGGGCGGCGTGGAATTTTCCCTCGCACGAAAACCCGTATTTATCCAAATCGGCACTCGAATCCCTCGCCTACGATATGCCAGAGGAGATGTATCGCCAAGAAATCCTCGCCGAATTTCTGGAAGGGCAAGGCGCGGTCCTTCGGGATGTGGATGCTGGCTGCACCGCAGCAGCTCAA
>CALDGT010000695.1 GCA_937942935.1 uncultured Chloroflexota bacterium
CATACATCATGGGTGGATTGATGGGAGGCGTGTTTGGCTTGCTCGCCGCCTATTTATTTAATCGTGCCGCCGAAGAAGATGCAGAACGCAATGGTGGCAAACCCGCCAAAATCCCCACCATGCAAGTGCTTAGTCTGTCGTTGGCAGGTCTTAATTTTATTCGCCAAATCACCGAAGCGGGCAAGAGTGGAAAGAAGAAATAAATCATGTGTGGACGGTTTGCTCTCACAACTGATGGACAAGCACTCCAACTTCATTTTAATCTGACAGCGATGCCAGAAGGATTAGTCATGGCGCGGTATAATATCGCGCCAACCCAACCCGTGATGGTGATTACCAATCAATCGCCCAAGACGATTACCCTACAAAAATGGGGATTAATTCCATCTTGGAGCAAAGACATGTCTATCGCCAGTACCCTCATCAATGCCCGCGCAGAGACACTTGAAGAAAAACCATCATTTCGTACCGCATTCAAACGTCGCCGTTGTCTTATCCCCGCCACTGGATTTTATGAGTGGGGCAAGGGTGAAGGCAAAACCAAGCAACCTTATTATATTCACCTCAAAAATGAGCCTTTATTTGCATTTGCGGGCTTATGGGAGACATGGAACAGCCCAGATGGAGATGTGGTTGAAACGTGTACCATCATCACCACTGAGCCAAACGACCTCATCCGCCCGTTTCATCATCGGATGGCTGTGATTTTAGACCCCGATGATTATGAGTTATGGCTTTCACCAGATGAACTTTCGCCAAATATGCTTAAGCCATTGTTGAATACCTTTCCAGAAGAACGGATGGCTTATCATGCGGTGTCTACATTGGTCAATAATGTGCGAAATGATTCTCCAGATTGTATTAAACCCCTGATGCCACCCGAACAGAACTCACTTTTCTCCTGAGTAGCACAACCAAAAGGACATCGCTATGAGCAAGTCCCCATTATCTCCACAAGCACGCACCGCCTTATATATCGCTATTGGTTTGGCGATTATAATTGGCTTGGTGATTATGGTTATGTCTGTTGGACAACAACTTAGCACATTTATTGAACGCGGACAGACGACACAGACGGGTGTTTCGGTTGTGGCGACCAATAGTGATTTTGAGAATGGTTCACCAACTCCACGCCAACCGCAACCATCGCCAACGGAACGGGCTGTTGAATTGAACGACCCAACACCAACGGTCGAACCATCAAATACAGCATCTTCTGTTAGACCATCGCCAACGATGGCGATTGTTCCAGAAGTTACACCACCCCTTCAACCGATTCAAATTCCTACTCAAAATGCCACACCCGATAATGTGATGCAAATCACAACATCACAAGCGACCAATGTCGAAATCGTAGACCAATCGGGCGCGGTGGTTGGGGTAGGGGTATTGCGTGTGTATTATGCCGATACAGTATCGGCACAAAATACCACACGGGTTGAACTTGAATTACGTTTCATCGAAAAATTTGTCACTGCCACCCCATCGAGTCCCATCACTGCGATTCCAGTCACCCCTGCGACATCCACACCCCAACCCATGCGCCCCACAGCGACACCCCGCATTTCTCAACATGAAGAAACTGGGGTATTGGTGCAACAACTGATGGGAGCATCTCTTTTTTGCTCACCCGATAGTTTTTCTGGATGTGATACCATTGCCGACCCCGCCGATTTTATTTTAATCAGCGAGGGTGGGGCATTTTGGTCTTGGACGCTCCGCCCGCAAGTGATTACAGGTGTTCATGATTTGCGATTAGAATTATGGACATTGGTCTCTATCAATGGGCAAACCCGCACCAACACCTTATGGCAATATCCGTTTAGCATCACAGTGACAGATATACCAACACCACCGCCATCATCTGAACCTGATAACAGCCTGCTTATTGTGTTGGTCGGTGTTATCGGCATTAGCGCGATGATTCTCATTTTTTATATCCAGCGTAAAACATCACAATCTGCCCCAAAACACATCAATAGCAACAAACCGACAGTATTTCTGAGTTATCGGCGTAAAGTGAGTTGGGCAGTCGCGCTCAAATTGCATGAAAGCCTCACTGAAAAGGGTGCAGATGTCTTTATGGATATGGAAGATTTGGGAGAAGGACAATTTGCACAAAAATTGGTAGATGAAATTCAAAAACGTGATTATTTTGTCTTGTTACTTGCCCCAGATACCCTCAAATCAGAATGGGTGATGCGTGAGGCACAATTGGCGATGAAGGCGGGCAAACGAATTATCCCTGTGCTAACAGATGGGTTCACACTCGCAGAAGAAAATTTGCCAACCGAATTGAAAGGGATTAGCAGTCATAATGCCGTGACAATCACACTCGAATTTTATGACGCGGGCATTAACAGAATTGCGAAATTTATTGGCTTATGAAAAGGAAAATGTTGGTGACACATATCCAAACAAAAGACCTTGTGGTCTCTTATCCTGCGCCAGATGGCGGTATTTTGACGGCGCTCGGCGCAATTTCGATGACGGTGGCGCGTGGGGAATTTGTGGCGATTGTCGGGACGAGTGGATGCGGAAAAAGCACCCTCATCCGTGTTTTGGCAGGATTACAACAACCATCGCAAGGGGTGGCGTTACTGGATGATGAGCCGATTACCCGCCCATCTGCCAAAGTGGGGGTGATGTTTCAGAATGCGAATTTGCTCCCATGGCGTACTGTACTCGATAACATTGCGCTCCCATTAGAATTGGCAGGCGTGAAAAAAGGTGAGCGTGCAGATATGGCACGAGAACTCACACCGTTGCTCGGTTTAGGCGGATTTGAAAATGCCCATCCATCGTCCCTATCGGGCGGGATGGCACAACGGGTCGCATTAGGTCGGGTACTCATTCAGCGCCCAGAAGTGTTGTTGCTTGATGAGCCATTTGGTGCATTGGATGCACTCACCCGCGAAAAAATGAGTTTGGAATTGTTGGGGATGTGGGGGCGTGACCAGCAAACCACAATTATGGTTACACACAGCATTTCTGAGGCGGTATTACTCGCAGACCGTGTGTTGGTGTTTAGTCGCAGACCGGGGAAAATCATCGCAGAAATTCCGGTGATGTTGCCCCGCCCACGCCGTCCAGAGATGCTCTATGACCCAATCTTCACCGAATTAACGCGCCAAGTGCGAAGTGCCATTGATATTGCTTAGGGAATAAAAAAATCGGTAGGAGTGAATCTACCGATTTTTTTGTTACTTAGTGCGGGGAGGACAGGATTCGAACCTGCGGCACCGCTTTACACGGTGCAACTGCTTAGCAGGCAGCCCCAATCGTCCACTCTGGCACCTCCCCATGTCTCGGTTTTTAATATTGCGGAAAGAGTGGGATTCGAACCCACGGTAGCGCGAAACGCTACTTTGGTTTTCAAGACCAACGCCTTAAACCGCTCGGCCATCTTTCCAGATGACTAAATGACCGATTTCACTACGTAGGAGTATAGCATAGCAATCGTTGGTGGTCAATGCGCTATTCATATAGATTTTGTGATACGATGTAATTATGGATATTCTTCATGCTCACGAAGGAGACGCATAAATGAAGAAAAAGTTATTTTTGATGATATTTTTCGTCATGTTGTTGGCATTGCCAATGATGGCAATGGCGCAAACAGCCATTAGTTATGGTCAGGTGGTGACTGGTGAAATTACCGAAAGTACACCTTCTGTCTCTTATACATTCAGTGGAAATGCAGGCGATTTAATCACTGTGCGGATGACCGCAACAGGCGGTAGTGGATTAGATAGCTACTTGCGCCTGTTAGACCCACAAGGATTTGATTTTTATTCAGACGATGATAGTGGTGGCATGACCAATGCGTTAATTGGACCCATCACATTAGGCGAAACAGGTACTTATACTGTTGTTGCTAGTAGTTGTTGCGATTCTACCACCGCATATAGCACAGGCACATTTGAATTAGTGGTAGATGTCGCCCAATTGCCCGCCATCACCGTGGGTCAACCTGTCTCTTTTGAGTTGAGTAATGCAAGCCCACTCGCATTTTTTACATTGCTCAATGATAATGTGCCATCGAAAGTGGCGCGTGTTTCTGTAGAGATTGTGGGTGGGAGTCTGGGTACTTCTACACTCAGCATTGAAGTGCGCGGACCAATTGGTAATTACTTCTACTCGAATTATACTGCCCCCGGTAGCACACAATATACAGTAGACCCTGTGATTACCGATTTGGCAGGTGGCGCAAATGTTATTGTTGTTCGGGCGTATGCAGAAATGTCAGATAATCCTGTTTTTGCAGAAAATCAGACCGTTCAAGCACAATTGACCGTTACTGAGGTAACAGCAAGCCCACTCACAACCGATACCCCAATTACAGGCACACTAGATGATGCCAACCCAACTGCTTATTACACCTTTACCGCAGGGATGCGCGATTTATTGAACTTAAAAGGGGAACAAGCTACCGATAGCTACCCCATCAATGTCACCATTTATGACACTTCTGGGTTTAGCATTTCGGGTGCAAGCACGATTGATTATATGGATGGTTCAAATACCGGCAGTTTTGTCATTGACCCACTCCGCACTATGAACGAAGGTACATATTATGTGGTGGTGAATCGTGCGATTTATGGGACGCCAGATGAAGTTGCTGGCAAAACCAGCACATTCTCGTTGACATTGGGCGCGACAGCGACCCCGATGCTCCAAGCAAGCACCCCAGTAACAGGTATTTTTGATAACCCAGATGTTTATGAATATGTCTATCGTTATCAAGCGACAGCTAACCAAACCATTCGCATTACCGTAAAAAGCCTGAATTTGGGTTATGCGCCATCATTTGATGTTCAAGGTGAAGCATTTGAATCACCAGATTTGAATATTGCCAGTGTCAATGCTATGGCACCGGGTACTGTCTCTTATGATGTGAAATTGTATTATGATGGTGTGTATATTATCCGTGTGCGAAATGGGGTTTATTATGATATGGGTGAGGGTGCTGGCGAATATAGCATCCAAGTGGATGTTGTAGAATAACCACTACTTTGCTTTGTTATAATCATAGAGGGGCTTGCCATGACAAGCCCCTAAAAATCCTCTTAGCTATTCAGAATGCCTTCAATGTGGGTGATGACATCCTCTGTCAATTTGATTTCTGATGCCTTGACATTCTCTAAAACTTGTTCGGCGCGGGTTGCCCCCGTGATGACGGTACTCACACCACTTTCGCGCAAACACCATGCCAATGCTAATTGACCGCGTGTGATGCCCAATTCATCTGCGATGGGTTTGAGTGCTTTTACTTTGCGAATATTGGCATCGGTCACAAACCGATTTTTTGCCCATTCTTCCCGATTAAACCGTGAATCTGCGGGGATTCCGTCATCATATTTACCTGTCAATAAGCCTTGACCGAGTGGCGAGAATACTGCCAAGCCAATCCCGCGTGAACGAGTGACGGGCAAAATCGTCTTTTCGACACGTTCACGATGAACCATCGAATATTGGGGTTGTTCGGTTTTTGGCAAGTGCCAACCGTGTTCTTTGCAAATATCATAGGCTTCTAAAATCTGATACCCTTCCCATTCCGATGTCCCCCAATACATGACCTTACCCATATTGATGAGGTCATTCATGGCGCGACAGGTTTCGAGGATAGGGGTATCTAAATCTGGGCGATGGCAGAAATAAATATCAACATAATCGGTTTGCAAGCGTTTTAGGCTTTTATCAATACTCTCAAAAATGTGCTTACGCGATAGCCCTCTGTCATTAACATCATCACTCATGGGCCAAAAAACTTTGGTCGAGATAACCAATGTATGGCGAGGATATTGTTTAAGGACTGCGCCCATTTGTTTTTCGGCTTCGCCTTTGCCATAAATATCAGCTAAATCGAAAAAATTAATGCCATTAGCATACGAGGCTTCAACCACAGCACGCGCATTATCTTCTGCGACTTTGCCTTCGCCAAAATTAATCCACCCACCGATTGAGACGGTGCTAACTTTCATCCCAGAATCACCCAAACGTTTATATTGCATGATAAAATCCCTTTCAGAAATGTTCTTCTCAATAAATTTGATGATTGATTATAGCTTATCTATCATAGACCAATCTTAAGACCATACCAATTAATTGAGCGCCAATAAACGCCGAATTGTGAGCGCCAAATGCAATGCCAAGCGTGTCTCTGGGCGGTTGAGGTCTATGCCCGCAATTTCGTTAATCCGATTCATCCGATAGAGTAGGGTATTCCGATGCACAATCAGCATTTCTGCGGTTTGGCTAAGGTTGCCATGACACGCAAAAAAGGCTTCTAAGGTCTTGAGCAAATCGGCGTGCTGGCGCATATCATAATCAATTAATGAGCCTAATGTGCGGTCTGTGAAATCGAGTAACTTATCACGGTCAGATAGGCTGAGGATGAGCTGATACACCCCCAAATCGCCAATGTATAATGGCGTATCGGTTTGAAGGCGAACAGCCAATTCTAAGGCTTGAACGGCATCCCGATAGCTAATGCGCCACTGGCTAATTTCGCGGGCAGGTTGCCCCAGACCAATCGCCAATTTATGTTGTGGGTATTGGCGCTGAATTTCGGCGGCGAAGGTCTCTGCCAATTTTGAACTGTGGTCAATCGGATTTTCGGGGTCGGTAGCATGAAAGACCAATACCTCATTTTCGCGCTCACGTTGCCAAACCAATGCCTTCACTCGTTGATTATTAATGACGGTGTTGATGGTTGTCTCTAAACGGCGATTCGATGGCGCATTTGCCGATTTATCGTGCCAAGCCAAGACGATAGCGATATGCGTTTGGGTCATATCGTGTTCAAAACGCTCTCCCTGACGCACAGCTTCTTGTTGACTTACATCACCAATGAGCAGACGGTCTAAAAATGTCCCGCGTAACCGTTTTTCGGTATCGCTCACGGCTTTTTGTTTTGCCATTTCTAAGGCGCAAGCCGCCGCACCATGCTCTGCCACGAGTAGGTCTATATCATCCAAATCGGTATCACGCCCGATGATAGATAAATATCCCCGCCCAATATCGCTGGTGATGATGGGCGCAACCAAGCGTGCAATGTTTGGTGTAGATAGTGATTGCATTTGCACAGAATCATCTGCTTCGCTCACCCGATGCCTGTCTTGAAATTCGATGGGGAGGTTGTCGAGCTTTTTGAGAAAATTTTCGACTTCTTCCCAATACGAGACGAATTCGGGTTGGACAGAACTGTGCAAAATTCGCAGGCGTTTGTCTTGGATGACGATAGATTTATTGGTGAGGCGTGCCATTGTGTTGATGAGTTCTGGCATCCCCTCATTGCGTGAGCTAATTTGAGTGAGTTGGCGATAAATTTGTGTGCCACGCCGTTCTATTTGTACTTTGCGGTCTACCAATAAACTGATGATGGCTTTTTCGACCAACCGCGCACGGGTATTGGGTGGCAATTGCAACACTGGAATTCCGTATGCTTTTGCCTCTGCGATGGCAGTGGGGGAGGGGGTATCACTGAGGACAACCGCCGCCGATGAAGTTTCTGATGCCCAACGGATGACATCGGCATCCGTTGTGAGGCGTGCGCCATTGCTTTCTGGAGAGGCTAATAAAATAATTTCGTTCACTTGTACCGATTTATGGGCAATTTTATCATTGGGATAAATGACGGTTGTCCAACTCACAGGGCGGTTGAGCATCCCTTCGCCCACAATAACTTTTGTCCCCAAAGGGAGTGCCAGTTTGCGAATATCTTCTACGGTAATGCGTTCACTAATCTCTGTTGTCATAAACTTCTGTCCCGCATTTGCTAATTACAATACAACTGATTTGGGTTTTTGTGCCATATATGATAAGGGCGCAATTGGTTGCGCCCCTATGCCAGATTAATGCCTATAATATTCGATATGGGCTTATTTATGCCATATCTCATCATGATTATGTTTCATTGGTCAATAAGCCGATTCCAATAACACCAGCAAATGTGAGCAGGGTTATGCCATACATATCAAAATTGGGCATCACGGTGAAATTAGCGACTGCTCCCATGAGCAAAATTGTCCCTGCAATCCATGTGGTTGGGCTAACTCGCCACCGTTTTGAATATTGATATAACCCAGAACCCAGCAAAATGACCCCACCCGCAAATGGGATGAATGGGTTAGGAATTGTGCCATCGGGCAAAAAGTAAATGACGCCAAAGACCAACACCATCAAAAACCATGTTACTCGTTCTACACGGGCTTCTGCATCTGTTTTGCGCCCACCAAAAGCACTTGGCGTACTTTTGCGACTACGACCTTTGCTATTGCTTCGTCCACGATTACTACTGGAACTTCTACGCGATGATGAGCGTCTATTGGATGAGCTACGTCGCCTATCATCGTATCTGTCGTCATAATAATCATCGTCATCATATCTACGCCGACCCATCACGCCAATCCTTTTTATATTAAATAACCATCACATCATTGTTTATACATTTTACACAATCTGTAGAAATTACACAAATGTATCATGAAATTTGTCCCTCATTTCATAAATCTGCATTGCATCTTATGGCAATCAGCATAAAATCAACAAAGAGGTGAACTTATGGCGATGAAAAAACAAATCAGACAAATACTCATTATTTTGTTGTTAGGCATGATTCTGACAGCGTGTAGCTCTAACCCGACTGTCAATCAAAATAATGGACCTATCCTATTACAAGAGGTGACAATTGCGCCGACCAATGCACAAGCCACTCGTGCTTTAACCAATACGCCATCGCCAACCCCGCCAGTCCTAGAAGCGCCTCAACAAGTTCAACTCACTGTTGCATCGGGTTTTGTGTTGGTGACGCCAACATTGCCACCGAGCAAAACCCCGACCATGACACCGACTATCACCGCAACCCCATCGGTTACGCCGATTATTATTCCTAGCCTTATCCCAACCACACCCGCGCCAAATTCATTTCCGACTAGTGCTATTGTCCCACTCACAGCGATTCCTACCGCCTATCCGCCCAATTTCCCACCTGTGAACCCACCCGTTATAGGCAACACGCCATTTCCAAGCGCACCCGTTCCATGTCAATTCATATGGTTTTTCCCAGACCCAAAACCACCTGTTTGTCCGCTTTCGCCACAAACAATATCACCAGCCGCTTATCAGACCTTTGAATATGGTTTTATGATATGGGTGGGGAGCCAAGATGCGATTTATGTGATGTTCAACGATGTCTTAAATCCGCGTTGGCAAGTCTTTCGGGATAATTATGACGAGAGTATGCCCGCCGAAGACCCGTTGTATGCCAACCCACCAAATCCTGCAACGTATCAACCCAGACGCGGGTTTGGATTGTTATGGCGCAATAATGAGGCAATTCGTAGCCGATTGGGTTGGGCGACCACACCGAGCGAAGCCCCATATAATGCCCAAACCCAAACAGGGGCAGATTCCACACTATTTATCAGTGACCCGCAAAATGGTATCTTTATGTTGTTAGCACAAGGGGTAGAGTGGGATAGATATACAGGGGTGGGGATTATTATCCCATAAAAATAGTTGAAAGATTGTTGTAGAGGAGTTGCCATGGCAAGCCCTCTACAATAGATATAACTATGTTCGTTCACTCAGTAATTCTTGATAGCACCCTAACCATGCTTGGTCTTTTCGTGTGATTTTATTCACCTTAATATCGCTAAAATAGGGGAATAATTTCACCATTACAGCAGGCAGTTCATCCCAAGATTCTGCGAAGATGAGGCGTTCAAGTTCGGCACTCATACGATGTGTCCAACCCCATTTGGTACGAAATTCTTCTGCTTTCATCCAATAATCACGCTTTTCCCATGCGACAGTAGATTCATCAATTCCATTTGCGATATCGCGTAGGGTAAAAACGAGCAATGCCAACATATCTTTTGCTTCGGCATCAATGTCCGGTTTTTGGCTTAAATGGCGTAACAATTCGGCGGATGTCCGCATTTGCTGATTACGTCTTTTTCCCGGACTATCGGTATGAATCACACGGCTCATGAATGATCATCTCCTAAAAAATTACTTCAGATAGGGACGAATCCCCTGATAAATGCGTTGACCGCTAAGGGTCTTGAGAATCGTTTCGGCGGGTCTGCCTGTGAGTTCAGCGAGTTGTTTGGGAGAGAGGGGCAGGTTATTATTTTTGAGGAACACCCTAAAGACACTATCTACCAGTGAAATTTGCAAATTGATGAAATCTGGCGATTCTGCCGCCATTTTGATGGCGAGCCGCAATTCATCCATCTTCAAAACTTCGCCTGTATTGGGGTCTACAAAATCTACCATGTGGGTTTCGGATGAATTGCTCAGGCGCTCGCGTTGTTCTTCTGGTAAGTGACTCCGCAAATACACCCGTAAATCATCTGGCGATGACCGTTCCCACCATTCGTAATCAATATGAAATTTGGTGTTCAGTGATGGTTTTACCACGCTCGATTTACTGGATGCAGTTGTCATGAGATTATCCTATTCAATTGTATCGTCTAAGAGTTTCCAATATTCTCCCCCAAAACTCGTAAAATCGGGATTGGCTTCTAAGGTTGCCATAATTGGACCGGGTGGGCATCGTCGTAACAAATTGACGGCACTATACACAGTCTTAATATGCGCCGCCCCTTGTGGGGTGAGTTTTCCGAGTGGCGGGAGTAGCATCTTTAAGATGCCTGTGAGCGATTTTTTGCCTGTTTGGGCATTTTTAACCAATTTATCGAGGTCTGCGAGTTCATCTACACCGATGAGCATTAATTGGTCATAATCGGCTTCGATGGGACGTCTGATATTTTCAAAATGTGGCGCATCCCCTTGCAAACTGAACACAGGCACCCATTCGGTACGGGCTTTATGAATATGAGCATCTACTTCTATCCGTTCTGGGGTTTTACCTTGTCTCACAGTGATTTTCGCGCCAATGGGCAACCGATATTTTTTGTAGAGGGGGTCAAATCCAAGCACATAGCGTTGGCTTGGGACAACCCATCCCACGAATTCTTCACCATCATGGATATCTACCAATTTAATCCAAATGCGGGTGGTGGTATAGGCAAATGGGAAAACATGTTGATTATTAGGGGTGATGGGCAATGTGCCTGCGCGACGATGCGGGTAGAGTAAGATGATTGTACCTGTTGGTGATGCGGGTGGCGTTAGATTTGAGAGTTCATCGCCAATTTCGGTTTCGTATACCACCATCTGATTATTCAGCAGTTTGCGGTCATACTCAATTGGGGTATATTTTAGGTAAATAGGCGCTTCTTTGACTTCTGCTGGCTCCATGCGCGAGAGATACCATAATACCTGACCTGCTGGACCGACCTCATCAAAGCGATTATCTTGATTCAGGGCATAATTCATCGAAAGCACTTGAAGTTTTTCTGGATAACTCCCCAATCCGCCCATTTGCCCCAAAATTTCTTCGGTAGACATGGGACCGCCACCATTCATATCGAGGACGGCTTCGGCTAAGTGCAAACTGCCAATATCTACAGGCAAAATTAAATCTACAGGAAACCATAATTTTGCCACAGAGACTAATGTGTCATTTTCGCTTAGGGCTTGCTCTAATTTTTGGGTGATGACATCACCCGATTCTGCCATAATATCCTCTAATGAGAGGGTATCTGCACCAAACGGATTGCCTGTGGTCTCTGAAAATTCAGCTAACTTATGAGGGAGTTTATAATCGGAGGCAAATTCGCGCTGTGAACGGTCATCAAACTCGACTTGTATCACATGGAAATCCCCATATTCAGGATTATCGCCATTGCGTACTTCGACTACACGTCCTGTTGCATGTTCTAATGCTGGAAAGACTAACTTCTGACCAACCGCCCAAACCGATGCGGGATTATAAACCGCCGTATCTTTATATTTTTCTTGCAAAATTGCCGATGCTTTATCTAGGCGGTACGATATGACATAACGAGCCAATTCCTGAATCGTCATGGGGGTTTCTTGTTCTAATAACAGATTGATGATTGTGTCTATGTCGTCTGGTTCTACACTAAAGGTGCGTGACCAATGTTGATGAGATAACAACGGGTTTTAGCCTCCATACTGGCGCAATATGCGTTGGAATCTCATTATAGTGGATAAAAAACAGGATTTTCAAGCGCGTGTTATATCATGTGCCATCTGG
>CALDGT010000696.1 GCA_937942935.1 uncultured Chloroflexota bacterium
AGATTATGAAGCCTTGCTTGATGTGGCAAAAGGCTTTACAGATAGCAGTGATTTATTGAAGAACATTGATGATTTTATTGAGGGGTTGTTGGCGGCGCTCAAATCAGAATTTTTTATTGGGCTTATTAGTGCCACCATGTTCGAAGCCTATACCACAGCAGTACGCACCCGCATACAAACCGTCATTGGCACATTTAACGAAATGTCCGATGACCTTAAACGGGTTGTGCCAGCCGATATACTCGACCAACTAGAACGTAAAACCAAGTACACATCATAAAAGTAACCATTCCCCACATCATAATGATGTGGGGAATTTGATATTTTTAATCTAATATCTCAAATCGAAATTCTGCAACACTGGCAAAGCGCACTGTCGCACCATGATACAACAAAGTGCGCTGATTTTTGGGGATGCGATGGTTATTCAAGAATGTCCCATTGCTACTATGGTCTTCGATATAATATTGTCCTTGCTCATGAAAAATACGGGCATGTAAATAGGAAATATTTTCATAGTTAATCACCCAATCACCAACCTCTCGTCCAATCACAAATGGCACTTTATTGATAAAAATATCGGGATGACCTTGTGTTAAATGACGCAACACCGCATTTGCAGGCTGTTCTTTTATAGGTAATTCTTTGCGTTTGCCAAGTGTACGTGAGCCAGTAAATGTTGGTTTGTCTGGTAGGCGATGCAGTTGTGGTGGGCGGGTCATGCGAATAAATAACCCAATGAGGATGATAAGGGTAATCACGATAAGCCCAATCGCCACTGGATGATTTAGACTATCTAAGATGTTGGGTTGAATATTGAGCCTAACATTATCTGATTGTGAAGATGCCAAAATTTGCCTATTTGTGTCTTGTGCATTGACAACAATAAAATATTCTCCATTTGCAACCCCACTCACGGATAATTGCAATTGATTGTTAATGGGTGGGGCAAATGTTTTTGAGATTGTCCGCAAACCCGTATTGGTATCTTGCAACCAAACTTCATACTGAAAAACAGATTGTGTATTTTGGGCTTGTAAAGTGATGATAAAAGCAGGGATTGTCGTATTCAATTCGACGGTGGCAACTGTCAAAGTAAGGTCTGTTTGTGGGGGTTGATGCAGAAATTCGACAGTCGTTGCAATAGGAACTTGGGTGATTGTGCCATAAGTTTCGGTAGAGACGGTAAGGGGCAATCCACTCCCATCGAGCGCCTCAATATAAATCCGATACTCAACATCGGCTTCTAAATTGCTGGCTGGGATTTGTAGGGTAGATGTCTTTGTGTAACGGGTCGGACCATAAACAACAGTCTGTGTCTCGTTGTTAATAATTTGCACCTGCAACGCATTGATGAGATTTGGATTGACAATTTGCAACGGCACAAAATATATATTCTGGTCTGGGTTATATTGTACTGGGCTGGCAACCAAACTTGGCACAGGAGGTGTGGGTGTTTGTGCATGACTTGTGCCAGTTATGACCAAACAAAGTAAGATGATGAATTGGTAAATTCGTTGTTGTTTGATCATTTATGCACTCAATTGACCTAATACAACTGCCAATAAGGTCGTGGATAAGGCGACAATAATTAAAAATAACCCAATTTGCCATGTCCACTCGGCAATACTTCTTTTTTGTGGGATGGGGGACAATCCCTCAAACCCCGATATCGTTTTTCTAATATCATTTACATCAACAATGCGATTTGCATCCATATTGACAACCGTTTGGATGAATGTGTTCAATGGGGCAATCTCATCTTGACTTGCCGTAACGGGTATGATGACATCTTTAGGATTGATTTTTATGGCTTGTTGACGAAGCAACGGCTTAGAGAGTGTCATATCGTTCAAAAAAGGTTTACCCGCCAACATCGTATATAACAACATCCCCAAACTATATAAATCGGCATTAAGCGCCTGAAAAGACTCATCGTTTAGCAATTTGTGATAGGTATACCGAGGGTCTGCGGTTTGTCGCACAATGTGCATAAAATCATTATCATTTAATTGCGCTGATTGAATAAAACCCAAATCGAGCAAGACAGGACGCCAAACTGCATCGGTGCAAGACCGAATGAATACCGCGCTAGGGTTAAGATTGAGGTGGGTATAGTGATTGGATTGTTGGTATAAAAATTGCAAAGTGGTTAGTAGCGCATATATCAACCTACCCGCGTGCCTAAAATAGGGTTGTGGATTTTGGGCAAGTTTGTCTGTTAAAAAGTTACCATCTATCCATTCAAACACAATATACCGATAAAAACGCCCGTCTATCGTGGTTGTGCCAACATACTTTGAGGTTGGGGACAGATTATCTATTGGGTGGTTGGCATAGGGCAAAAGAAGGCGCGGTAACATATTGAGGTGATGATTGGGGTCTCTGGGATGTGGACGATTGGGGTGGTCTTTTTGAATTTGAAATAGAAAATTGGCTTCGTTTATCAAAAAAAAATAAGGTTGCTTGGGGTCTGTATCCTCAAGGGTATTATTATGATGTGCAACTTTTACGAAGCATGTCTCTTTTTTTCCGGTTTCCGGTGATTGCCGAGTCGCCTCATAAAAATGAGCGAGGTTGGTATTATAAACCATGCGGACAACCCGCAAATCACCAATCCATACCCCATGACCAAAAATAGGTTGTGTTTGTTTTGGACAATCAGTTTGAACACAAAATAGGTTATTATCACTAGCAATACGGTCACATGTTGTACAAATACGAGACATTAAAACCCCGCTTTCTGTTTGTAAAATATGCAATCATCTGATAATATTATAATATGTTGATAATTAAAATGCTAGTTATTCACTAAAGGGGGCAGTTTATGGAAACCTCCAATCCAATCCAATTTGACCAAGAAACCAACTTACAATTAGTCGAGCGCCCACCGCGCATTCAACCTCCCCTGCCAGAGCAAATTATCCCTATTCCGCATCCGCCTAATATTCAAGAACGTAACCGACCAATTTTGCAGTTGATGTTACCCCTCATCACAGTAGCTGGTTATTTATTGATGAGCCTAACAGGGGCATCGCGTAACATATTGTTTATGTTACCCATGAGTTTTGCGATGGTTTTTAGCTTTTACTTGTCTTTTCGGACATACCGAGACGAAGAAAAGCGACAACAAAATTTGGTTATGGCATACTTAAAGCGATTAGAAACAATGCGCCTAGAGATGAATCGCTGGCATCAGATGCAACGCCAATATTATGAATATAACTACTTAAAATTATCTGTTGTTCTGGATTTAGACAATCCCACACACAAAAGTCATTTCGGGAGTCGCATTTGGGAGCGTCGTTGGGGTGATGCCGATTTTGCGGTATTACGACTCGGTGTGGGCGATATACCCTCAAGGGT
>CALDGT010000697.1 GCA_937942935.1 uncultured Chloroflexota bacterium
GGATACGATTTGCCCACCGTCTACCGTTTTTGCTGCCTATAATGCCATCCCAAGCCAAAAAGAAATCGCGGTGTATCCGTATAACGACCATGAAGGCGGGGCATCTGACCATCACTTGCGGAAAATGCAATTTATCCGCGCCGTTTGGTGAGCAGATGTTACAGTTTATTCCAAATTTTTTATGATTGTTTGATATTTGCGTAAAATCGGATATAGTTTGTTATATCATATAAATTTTTTTGGTGGCGGGGATATGGCAGACGATTTATCAGTTTTTACGCAACGCTATCACCTAAAAGAAATTTTGGGGTCTGGCGGTATGGGTACGGTATACCGCGCTTATGACCGTTTGATGCAACATGATGTAGCACTGAAAAGTGTCAATATCGCCAAAAATGACCTCATCTTTAACAGTCGTCCAAGCACCAGTGATGTGCGGTTGGCATTAGCACGCGAATTTAAGACGCTCGCCAGCCTGCGTCATCCGCACATCATCAGCGTGTTAGATTATGGATTCGATACCAATCGCAAGCCATTTTATACGATGGATTTGCTCGAAGATATGCAAACCTTTGACCGCGCTTGTGATGATAAACCCATAGAGTATGTCGCTAATCTCATTATTCAAATTTTACAAGCCTTGTCGTATTTGCATCGGCGTGGGGTGATTCACCGCGACCTCAAGCCGAGTAATATTGCTGTTATCGGCAAAAATATGGTCAAAGTCTTGGATTTTGGCTTGGCAAAGGCACAAGAACAAACCAGTAGCAATGAGGATGAGGTGGCTGGTACGCTGGCATATATGAGTCCAGAAGCCTTATTGCGCGGAGAAGTGGGCATTTCGTCTGATATTTATGCGGTGGGGTTAATCGCATACGAATTTTTGACAGGCAAACATCCGTTTAATTCACAATTAATCAATGAATTGGTTTTTAATATCGTGAACAAGTCGTTGGATGTGTCTATGCTCCCGCCAAATCTGGGCGCAATTTTGCTCAAGATGACCGCAAAAGACCCAACAGACCGTTATGAGAGCGCCGAGAGCGCCATGCTCGATTGGACAAAATATCTGAATTTGCCCATCATGCTCGAAACACAAGCCATCCGCGAAAGTTTTTTGCAATCGGCGCAATTTGTCGGGCGCGATGCGGAACTGAAACAATTATCTGAATCACTAACAGAGATGATAAATACCAACACGGGCAAGGCGTGGCTCATCGGTGGCGAGAGTGGCATCGGCAAATCGCGGTTATTAGATGAATTTCGCACCTTATCATTGGTGAAAGGGGCGCAAGTGCTACGCGGGCAAGGGGTGAGTGGGGGCGGTGCGCCGTATCAACTCTGGCGCGAGATTGCGCGGTGGTTGGTGTTGATGACCCCCAACGTTAGCCCAGAAGAAGCGAGCGTCCTCAAAGAGCTTGTCCCAAATATCGAATCGCTGGTCGGGCATATTGTGCCAGATGCGCCCCAATTAGACCCACAAGATGCCCAACAACGCCTGATTGTGATGTTTCAAACATTATTCCGCAAGCAATCGCAACCGACTGTGTTGATACTTGAAGATTTGCAGTGGGTCAGCGAAAGCCTTGTCATCCTCAAAAGCCTGTTGCGGATGGTATCCGAAATTCCGATGGTCATCATCGCCAGTTATCGAGATGATGAGCGCCCCAATTTGCCCCAAGAATTGCCCGATATGCGCCTCATCCGTCTGCAACGCCTCCAACAAAACGAAATCACCCGCCTGAGCGATGCCATTTTGGGCGCACAAAATACCCGCCCAGAGGTGGTAGATTTTATCAACCGCGAGACCGATGGCAATGTGTTTTTTATCATTGAGGTGATACGGGAACTTGCCAAACAATCGGGCGAATTATCA
>CALDGT010000698.1 GCA_937942935.1 uncultured Chloroflexota bacterium
ATGATTATCCAGTATTTACGCATTTGCTGTCCCTTTCGATTCTTCTGATGGCATACCATCAGTCGGTTTTGCTTTTTTTGCGAGCCGTTCCAAACGCCACGAGTCTAATATAATCAATAATACCCCAATAACGATGAAATGGTCGGCAAGGTTGGAAATATTAGAGAAATTCGTGCTAGGGACGGTGTAATGGATAAAATCGGTGACATGCCCATGCTGAATACGGTCTATCGCATTTCCTAATGCCCCGCCACAAATGAGCGCAATACTCATGCGGGTAATCGGTGCTTCGGGGGGAATGCGCCCATAGAATAGCAACATCCCGATGACAATGGCTATCGCCATAAAAAGGAACAAATCCCCCGCTTGGGGCAATAATCCAAATGCCGCGCCTGTGTTATAACTGTGCGTGAAACGCAAGGTATCTCCTAAAAACGGGATAGGTGTGATAGATTCATAACGGTCTAGGCGTTCTATGATGGCTTGTTTGGTGGCTTGGTCTATACTAATTGTGCCGATGATGAGCATCAGCGCGAGTATCCAACGTTTATACATTATGCCTCATCCCAAATAGGAGTGTATTCTTCAATATATCCAATAACCGTCTCTGTATTTTCTGCCCAATCATCATACCCCACTCGTCCCGCTTCTTTAGGGCTATCAAATGGCTGGTTGCAAATCAAAATGAGAAATGTGCCAGAATCCATGCCTGTGCGCGAATCTTTAATCGGCTCAATCATCATATACCAGTCGCTATATTTGCCTGTGGTGATTTTACCTTGTTTGTTGGTGGGAAAATCCATAAAATTCCTTACGATACGATTTTATTGTGTCCATAGTCTAATGCAAACTGTTGAAAAAATAAACCGATTATGCTATAGTGAAAAAGTCGAATCATAATTTTTGAAGGATTTTATCATGCACCACTTCATGAAAATCCAATTGACAACCACAACCACCACACCATGAACGGGTGAGGTTGGTCGTGCTTTGCCCGTCTCTTATCACATTTGGGCAAAGACTAGAGATGAGATAATAATCAACATCCCCTCCCGCCCTTGTGTGAGAGGGGATGTTTTTATTCTGGTTATCATTCGCTTTACATAGGAGAAGATGATGTCTGTACCATACGAAGAAACGCAACTATACAAAATTCGCCATAGTTTGGCGCATATCATGGCAGAAGCGATGTTAGAACGCTTTCCAGATGCCCAAATTGCCATCGGACCGCCCATTGAGGACGGATTTTATTATGATTTCTTGTTGCCACAATCCCCATCCGAAGAAGATTTGAAGTGGGTCGAAAAACGGATGAAAAAAATTATTGGTGGCAATCATGAATTCGTCCGCAAAGAGGTTTCGCCAGAAGAAGCCCGCGCTCAATTTGGCAAACAACCCTTCAAACTCGAATTAATTGATGATTTGGTCAATGGACGGGTGAATGAAATGGGCGAAGAAATTGCCGCACCCGCCAGCACGCTCACGTTTTATACCCAAAGCAAGTTCACGGATTTGTGTCGTGGTCCGCATGTCAAAACGACCAAAGAAATTAACCCCGATGCGTTTAGTATCACGTACAAGCCAATTGCAGGGGCATATTGGCGTGGGGACGAAACACGCCAACAATTGACGCGCATTTATGGCACGGCATGGGAAACGCCAGAAGAATTGCAAGATTATTTGCATCGGCTAGAAGAAGCCCGCAAACGTGACCATCGTGTGGTGGGTGAACGGCTCGGCTTATTTGTGATTGACCAACTGGTCGGCAAGGGTCTCCCCCTCTGGAAGCCCAAAGGGGCAATCATGCGCGATACGCTAGAGCGCTGGTTGCGCCAAGTACAAATTGATAATGGTTATAGTCCTGTTGTTACGCCACATATTGGTAAATTGGACTTATATAAAACGTCTGGACATTATCCCTATTATAAGGATAGCCAATATACGCCGATTCAGGTAGATGACGAAGAATTTTTGCTCAAACCGATGAACTGCCCTCATCACTGCATGATTTATCGGAGTGAAATGCGCTCGTATCGAGATTTACCCCTGCGTTTAGCCGAATTTGGGACGGTTTATCGGTATGAACAAAGTGGCGAATTACATGGTCTCACGCGGGTGCGCGGATTCACGGTGGATGATGCTCATTTGTATGTCACGCCAAGTCAATTGTTGGATGAATTCATCAATGTCGTCAAACTGATTCAATATGTATTCAGTTCGCTCGGCTTGACGGATTTCCGCGCACGGGTGGGTATCCGTGACCCCAAGAGTGATAAATATGTGGGTAGTGACCAATTATGGGAACAAGCCACCAGCGCCATTTTGACGGCGTGTCAACAACTGAACTTGCCTCATAAAGTGGAAGAAGGCGAAGCGGCGTTCTATGGTCCAAAACTCGATTTCATCTTCCGCGATGCGCTCAAGCGCGAATGGCAATTGGGGACGGTGCAAGTGGATTATAACCTGCCCCAACGGTTTGAATTGGAATATGTAGACGAAAATAATAGCCGTCAACGCCCTGTGATGATTCACCGCGCACCATTCGGCAGTATGGAACGTTTCATCGGCATTTTGATTGAACATTTCGCGGGCGAATTTCCTGCGTGGCTCGCGCCTGTTCAGGTGTTAATGATTCCCGTTGCCGATACGCATAACGACTATGCTAATCAAGTTGCGGCGGAATTGAAAAAATATGGGATTCGCGCCCAAGTGGATGCGGGCAAGGGTCGGATGCAAAAGAAAATCCGTGATGCACGCGAGGAATATATCCCTTATATGTGCATTGTCGGTGATAGAGACATCGAAAATGGGACGGTGAGTGTGCGCTTGCGGACGGATGAAGATTTAGGCGCGATGAGCGTAGCAGATTTCATCAGTCATGTGAATCGTGTAGTCGCAGATAAGGCGATGGAA
Organism: uncultured Chloroflexota bacterium; assembly: GCA_937942935.1. Lineage (GTDB taxonomy): Bacteria > Chloroflexota > Anaerolineae > Aggregatilineales > Phototrophicaceae. Next base: position 2,914 of record CALDGT010000698.1, read on the forward strand.
CTGAAGTAGGTAGATTATCAAATAATGGCTGACATACGCGCA
>CALDGT010000699.1 GCA_937942935.1 uncultured Chloroflexota bacterium
ATGCTGAGGGTCATCTGCAAAGAGGTGTTCAATGGCATTCGCTACTTGTTCGTGCGCTTGGCGGGTTTGCTCTGGCGTAAAATCTTCTAGGAGTGCATCGCGCAATTTATCATGTGCAAAGCGCCACCGATTATCGCTAATGTCCAAAATAGACGCATTGATACACTCAATGAGCCACAAGGGGACATCACTATTTTCTGGCGCGAGGTATTCGATGATGGGCAATTCTACCCAACGCCCCGCTACCGCCGCCAATTGCAACAGAGGGCGATAATGGTCGGGGAGGCGGTCTAATCGCCGTTTGACCACAGTGCGAATCCCCCCCGCAAAGACCTTCTCTGGCAGGGTGCGCTTGCCAACATCGCTCAGGCTACCCGCTTCTTCTGCCAAAACACGCACCACCTCGACAATAAAATAAGCATTGCCTTCGGTCTCGCGGTCTAATAAATCCACCACATGCTCATCTTCCCCCGATGCACCGAGCATTGAGCCTGTCAATTTGCGAATATCTGCCTTTTTGAGCCGATTCAATTTGAGCATATTGGCATTTGGCAAATCTTCGGGCAAATAGGGCATTTCATCATCCCGATAACTGGCGATGATGAGCAACGGTTTGTTTTGGGTGGCATCTGCCAATTGGCGGATGATTTCGATATCACCACTCGCCCAATGAATATCTTCTATCATCAATACGGTTGGTTGGGGCAGGGCTTGAAAAGCCTCGATGATGGCTTTGATGACAGCTTGGCGCTTGCCATCTAACATTCTGATATTCGCGGCGGGTGCTTGCCCCGCTTGGGGGAATATTTCAGATAACAAGGCACGCGCTTCTTTTGAGATGGGCAAATCTTCTAATAAAATGCGCCGTAGCGGTTCTTGCCAAAGCTGAAACAGCGCATTCTCTTCTTTGAGTGCCAACCCGCGCACCGATAATGCGCCTTGTATCAGGGCGCGGATGCGGACTTCATCCAACAAGCGCGATTTCCCGACCCCACTTTCGCCTGCCACCAACCACAAAGACCCTTGCGGATTGCTGGGCGAAAGGATGTTGAATAATGCCATCAGCAATTCGGTTAGTTCTGCCTCGCGTCCCACAAATGCCGATGCCTTCAAAAAACTTTCGCGGATGGCTTGGCTTTCGGTGGCAATAGCATAGGTGGTATCGAATTGGAGCGCCTCTAATACAGAATCGGCGCTCATATACCGCATTTCTGGGATTTTATCCAGCAATTGTGTCAGGATAGGCAATAGTTGGTCGGGGATGCCTGTCAAATCGAATGGGTCATTGATGATGCTTGTGACCATTTTCATCACATCATCATCGTGGGCGGGATTTTTGCCCAAGAACATTTCGCAGGCGATGATGCCCGCCGAATACAAATCTGATGCGACAGATGGTGGATTTTCGGTGAGGAGTTCTGGCGCCATATACGACAGTGTCCCCGCCACTGATGCGGTTGGCGCACTTTTGCGATGTGTTGCCAAGCCAAAATCGAGCAATTTGACTTGCCCAGATGGTGTTACCAAGACATTCGCGGGTTTAATATCGCGGTGAATAATCCCTTGCCGATGCAAATACGCCAACGCATGAAGCATTTGCACCCATAATTTGACCTTGCCCGCTTCGTCTTGTGTTTTGGCATACGAGACAATATCTTGGGCTTCGATGAGCATTTCCATTGTATAAAAGGGCTTGCGCTCATCATCAAAGCCATAATCCAATACTGAGATGATATTTGGATGGCGCAGGGTGGCGAGGGTGCGAAATTCATCCGCCAAAGCCAGACGATAATCGAGCGTTTCTGGGGATGTAGACCGACTTGGGTCGGTAGAGTGGGGCAATAGCACCCGTTTGAATGCAACGATTTCATTGGTGAGTCGGTCATAAGCCCGATACACCACACCCATCCCGCCCATGCCAATTGTGTCTTGTAATTGATACCGTTTGCTCAGTGTTTGAATCATGTAATTTGTGCCATTACCTTATCATTTCAGTCGTGGCTAAGATGATAGCATATTATGAGGATTATGACAAAATGTGGAGTATATCATGAATCGTTTTTGGGCAAAAATGCGCTCCGCGCAAACCTAAGTAGTTGTGAAGGTGTCTAATAATTTCACCCATGAGAGAGTTTGCGAGACAGTGTTTGCTAGTCTCTTATCCCTGTCCAAAAATCGCAATTCAAATAGCTGGCTAAAGCTAAATACTGTGCATCATAAGCGGATGGCAAATTAAACTGATTTGCAAAATCTAAACCCTGATATAATAAGTGCGTATCGGTGAAGTAATTTATAGGTTGACCAAAAATAAAATTTACCCCTGCAATACCCTCATTAACAGTTAGCGTGCCACGATGAATATGCTTGCGAATAGCGGCAATAATTTCATAACGAAATAAATAGGGTGCATTGAGATTATGATTGGTAGTGTGCAACATCTTTAATAAAGATTCAGCTTGCTGAGTTTGTGAATCTTTAATGATAATGGACAAAAAAATATTCGCGTCAATGATGACAGGTATGCTCATTGCCTTATTCTTCCTCACGGATTTGTCGAATCATTGCAACGGCATCTATTGTATTTTGCGTTTTGAGGCTCTCACGAAATTGATGCACTTGATTTAGCCAATTTTCCAAATCAAAGTCTGTTTGTTGAATGATGGTTCGGACTCGCTTTTTTGCTTCCTCGTCCAATAATTGAAATTTTTCGATAATCTCTTGCTCTAGTGTACTCATCATTCACTATCCTTTTTATACATCACCTCTTGATGATAGTATATCATGAATCGTTTTTGGGCAAAAATGCGCTCCGCGCAAACCCCGATAAACGCCGTTCTATCAGCCTATCGGTGATAGCCGCATCTGGCACAATCCATCCATTACACAAACCTTCATGGGTTATCGGATACCGCCGAATACATTCCCCCTCCAGCATGGCATGATTCACGGGGTTATGCCAGTCGGTACGCCCTGCCTGAAATGATAATGCAATCAGGTGTGTGGCGGATATCAACAAAATTATGAGGACAGGCAGTGGCCGAATTTTTTTTGTGTTGGGAA
>CALDGT010000700.1 GCA_937942935.1 uncultured Chloroflexota bacterium
ACAGCCCGAAACGGAGGAATTTCGTGCCATATTTTTGACCGCTTTTGAGAGTGGTATTGCAGCAGTCCGCGAAATTGTCCAAGCGAAATTGACCTTGTCTATGCTGAGATGTAGCACCGCAGTGGAGACAGAGACTAATCTTGCGCTGGCGGGAAAACGCCGTCTCATCAATTTGCTAGAAGATGTGTTATCTACACAAGGGATAAAAGATAAAAAGACGATGTTCATTTTTGGTGTGACAGGCGACAAAGCCCTCGCCAGACTCACTGTGAAAATTGTCCATGCTATCGCGGGGCGTTATGGCGGGGTGCATTTGCGAATTGGTAAGATTTTTGGCGGACAATGGCGTAAAAATCGCTTTCATACCCCCTATTTACGCAACACACTATGGGATGAAGGGTATGCAGTAGATACAGTCGAAACGGCAACCGATTGGACGAACACCCCCACCCTCATCGGATTAATGGAACGCGCCCTACATGAGGCATTAGCCGAACTAGGCGAAAAGGTGCATGTTTTCACACATCTTTCGCATTTATATCCGTATGGCACAAGCATTTATACCACCTATGTATTTCGGATTGCTTCCACCCCAGATGAAACCTTGCGCCGTTGGAAAACACTGAAAAGTGCAGTGAGTCGTGTGATTGTTGAAAATGGCGGCACAATTAGTCATCAGCATGGGGTAGGGCTAGACCACATGCCTTATTTGCCCATCGAAAAGGGTGAATTAGGCATTCAAGCGATTCAATCTGCTGTTAAATTTTTTGACCCAGATGGTATCATGAACCCAAATAAATTAGTGAGTAATTCATAATAAAAATCATGTGTTACTCATCATTATCACCTGTTATAATCAACACAAACATGCCATATCGCGCATTTTTGAGAGATGGCGTGTATGAAGAATAAGCACATCATAGAGAATTTTTAAGGAGCAATCATGTCGAATCCACCAGTTGAGGTGCAGAAATTCGGTCAAAGTATTTGGATAGATAATATCCGCAGAAAATTACTGGAAGATGGCACATTCCAACGGATGATAGATGAAGATGGTGTGGTCGGTGTGACCTCTAATCCATCTATTTTCCAAAAAGCCATTGGTCAATCAGACGATTATGATAGTGTTATCACCAGCCTGATTGAATTTTCGCCAGAAGATGTGTATGAAAAGCTGGCTGTAGAAGATATTCAACATGCCGCCGATTTATTTCGCTCTGTATATGATAAAACATCAGGGCGCGATGGGTATGTGAGCCTTGAAGTCTCGCCGTTACTCGCCCGTGATACACACGGGACTGTTCTCGAAGCAAAGCGCCTCGCCAAAGCTGTGAATCGCCCTAATTTGATGATAAAAATCCCTGCTACACCAGAAGGGATTCCCGCAATTGAGGCAACTATTGCTGAGGGTATCAGTGTCAATGTCACCCTCATCTTTTCGGTGGCAAATTATGTCCAAGTCGCA
>CALDGT010000701.1 GCA_937942935.1 uncultured Chloroflexota bacterium
CGTTGTAAATCGCACCGCCTTGCGTTGCATTTCCACCCGAAATCGTGACATTTTTTAGCGTGAGCGTCCCTGTTTCTGCCACATTGAAGATTTGCGCCCCACCTGTCATATTCATTCGCGTCCCATTGCCGATGAGGGTAATGTCGCCTGTGATGTTGGGCAGGGTCGCTGTGAGGGTGTAGGTGGCGTTTTCTGTGAGGCAGATTTGCGCTTCTTCACCGAATGTGTTGGCTTGTGGCATGATAGTGAGCAATGTAGTCACATCTGGCGCGACAAAATCGCATAAATCTCGCATGAAGATTTGTGCATCTTGTTCTAAGTCTCCGAATGCCAGTTGTCCTGCATCTGGTGAAAAATCAGCAAGGAGTATAAGCGAATCAACATCTGTTTGCTCAATAAGTTGCCATGTACTGGTATCCCAAGAACGGATAATTCCTTCATAAGTAACAGCAAATAAGCGTGTGCCTGTTGCATTAAACGCTAAATCTGTCACACCATATATATCATTAAAGCGCGTACCTGCATCGAGGGTTGTCGTAATTTGTTTCGTCTCTAAATCCCAAATTGTAACCTGATAATTACTATGCCCAATGGCAATAAATTCTTCGCTAGGGTGTAAACTAATCGTGGTTGCTCTACCTAGTGGTAGGGGTTGTGATGGATTATCAATCGGGAAAAATTCATGGGTTAAATTATCTGGATTGACAAAAATAATAAAATCATAATCTAAACCGATTAATTGATTATCATTGCCTAAAAACACTAAATCAACAAATACACCACTATAGATTGAGTCAATCAGATTCCCATTACTCATATCATACTTGCGAAGTGTTGCTCTATCTGTATCACCTGTACCTACAAATAGATAATTCTCATCATTAGTCCATGAGAACGGTCCTGAACCAGTTATTCCTACAAATATCGATAATTCTTTCACACCATTCACAACATCCCAAATATCAATTGTCCCTTCTAAATAGCCAATAGCTAATCTGGTGCCAGAGGGACTCCAACCAAACCATCTGACAGGGATAGTAGACAGATTATCTTGGAAAATTAAGGTCATATCACTCGTATCAAATACCTGAAAGTGACCATTATAATACCCAATTGCCAATTTACTGGCATCACGGCTCCATTGAATTGCCCAAATATCATCAGGGTCTCGGGGGATAATCGGCTGTGCGTTGGTAATTTGAATGCAGAATAGCATAAGCAAAAGTATAGATATAAATTTCATAATTTACTCCTGTATAATCCATTGCGGATGTACATCAAAAATAATCTGCATCTTTTGTTCCATCCACCAATAACGGGCATTTCCTGATAATCCAGCCTTTGTCACAACAGATGGGTCAATATCTGTATCGTAGTCATATATAGTTGTTTCATAATCTATTCATCGGGGTAACTTGGCGATGAGCATTTTAGCCCATCTACATATAACCGATTTTTCTACAGGATAGCTAACCTCATCACACCGCGCAATTTATCGCATAGGTGGCGTAGGGCAACCGCATATATCATCTCCGTTTTGATTTTATAATCATCCTCTATCCATCGAAATTTGACGAGATGCCCCGCATAACCTACAATTTGTGCATAGCAATCATCAGTAAAGGATATTGTCTTTATGTCCAACGTCAAAAATTATTATGAAATTTTGGGTGTCGAAGAATCGGCATCCGATGATGAAATTAAACAAGCCTTCAAAACACTCGCTAGTGGCGTATCGGGACCGAATGACCCGCGTGCAGAACCCTTGCGCGAGGCGTATGGTGTCCTCAGAGACCCCGAAAAACGCGCCAAATATGATATTTATCTGCAAAAT
>CALDGT010000702.1 GCA_937942935.1 uncultured Chloroflexota bacterium
TATGCCTTTTGCGACCATATCCTTCACCCATGGGGCAACACGATAACCCGCATCTTCAAAACGGGTGATAAATTCTGCCACACCAATCGCATCCCAAATTTCAAATGGGCCCATTTCATGACCAAAACCCCATTTTTGGGCGTTATCTACATTGACGATGGTTTCGGTGATTTCTGGCACACGATTCGAGGCATACGCCAAATAAAAGCCGTGTAGGTGGAACAAATATTGTCCGCCACGGTCTTCTTCATTAATAAGCAGGCGAATCCGCTCACCAGTTGGCTCGACCTTGCGATGCTTGCCCACGCTATCAAATTTTGGTTTGGTGGGGGGTTCATATTCCATCGTCTTAAGGTTGAGCGCCCACAATTCTTTTTCGCCACCTGCGCCTGTCCGCATGTGATAAAAACCTTGACCCGTTTTGCGCCCTAGCCATTTGCGGTTGAGCATTTCATCAGACAATTGGGTCGCTTTGGGGTGATTTAGCACTTCGCGGTCTGGGTCGTTGGGGATGGCTGGATACAAATTCCGCGCCACATGCACCGCAATATCAAACCCTACCAAATCGTTGAGGTTAAAGGTTGCTGTTTTTGGGCGACCAATCAGTGGACCCGTGAGCGCATCTACTTCTTCAACGGTATAATCATGGTCGAGCGCATAATTCATCGCTTGCATCCCCGACATAGACATAAACCGATTGCCGATGAAATTTGGTTCATCTTTACAAATCACCACGCCCTTACCCAATTTGCGTGAGCCAAATTCGGTCATGAATTGGATAATTTCGGGGTCTGTATCGGGGTGCGGAATCACTTCAAGCAAATGCAAATAACGAGGTGGATTAAAGAAGTGTGTCCCTAAGAATCGGCGAGCAAAATCTTTGCCAAGTCCTTCGGCAATTTTATGGATGGGCAAACCAGATGTATTGGTGCTGATGATAGCTTCTGGCTTAACAACTTCTGCCAATTTTGCCATGAGGCTTTGTTTGACATCGAGCCGTTCCACGACCACTTCAATCACCCAATCCGAATCGGCGACTTTGTGCAAATCATCTTCTAAATTACCAATTTTGATAAGGTCTAAGCTGGCTTGGCTAAACAATTGCGCGGGGCGCATTTTTTGAAGTGTTTTGAGGTTATTTTCGACAATGGCGTTACGCTTGGCAGGTGAATCCCCTGCTTGTGTATCTTTTGCAGGAATATCGAGGAGGAGTGTTTCTACACCCACGCCTGCGAGGAGTGCGGCGATGCCACCGCCCATCGTCCCAGACCCAATGACTGTGGCTTTGCGAATATTATAAGGCATAAGTTGTTAACCTTTCCCAAAAGAATATTAGTTGTCTATTCTGTAATTAAATAGCCGTTTGATTAATTATAGCAGAGGAAATGAGATGTGGAAAATACCACACCCCCAAATTACAAAAATTTATCATTTGCTCATGAATTATTTTCGATTCAAATCTGCCAGCACCTTTTTTCGTGCTTGGTCGAGTGTATCGGCATAATCAAAATCTACCTTTTTGCCTGTCGTCACACGAAACGCACTCTGAAATCCGCCAAATGCCAATTTCATCATCATCCCTGCCCCAACAATCACCGTGAGCGCGGCTTTAGGATGGCTTTTATCTCCAAACCGACCTAAGTGCTTGGTCACATCACCCGGTATGCCAATTTTACCTTCCACAAAATGAATAATTGTCCCAATTTTATGACTAGAGGCTTCATCCATCATGACAAATACTTTTTCGCGGGCTGTGTGGAGTTCCTCCCATGCCCAAGCCCCGCCAATATCGTAACGCAAAATAGATTGGTGATCGTTATCCCATAATAATTCAATCGGCATCATTTATTCTCCTTGTGGGGTGGGTAATTTTTCGCCTGAATAGGCGAGGATGATTTTTTCGCGTGGGATGCCTGCTTGCATCAGGGCTTCATGCAGTGGGTGGTCGGTGGTATCGGCATCAATCACAATAATATCATTTATGCGTTTAGCACTCACGATAACACCCGGTTTTTGTGGGCGCATAGCATGATAGTCAGGGATAAATACCACAATAAAGCGCCCTGCATTTATATCTTCAAAATAGAGTGTTTGTCCATTCTGGGATGTCGCTTGATGATACCATAACACCTCTTGTTGAAGTATAGTTGTTAAATCGAGGGTTCTCTCCATTCTGTTATCTCCTCATCTTCTATATCAATGACGATTAGACCAACACGACATTGTTTTAAGGCATTTTCAAAAATATGATTCAATTTGCTTATATATGCCTCAAATGGTACAGCCAAATAAATAGGTGTATCATCCTCTAATTCATCTAAGAAAACACGATAATAATGCACCTGTCCTAATGCTAAGTATAACTCAGATGTGGACTGTTTTTCTGCGAAACATTTAATTTCTATCAATATACGCTGATTTTCACCCGTTGGTTGTGGTCGTTCTGCCCCTAAATCAATATAAATCGAATATCCATCATCATAAAAATGGACATTTTGAACACGAACACGCCACCCGTCTTTTTGGATGGCGTGTATGATATTCGGTTGACAGACATCAACAGCAGGCATTTATGCGCGAGACGGTTTAT
>CALDGT010000703.1 GCA_937942935.1 uncultured Chloroflexota bacterium
GGTCTTATGGAATTTGAATATTAGCAGGGATTTAGGGATAAGCCGATGGTCAGCAACGGCGATAATACAGATATTGACTCTGCACGAGGTGGGCAGTGATGAGTGAGCATGACCAACAAACCTATATCGCCAATAAACCCCGCTTCTTCATCTCATACGCACGGGATGATGGTGAAGCGTATGCCAAAGAACTCCGTGCCAAACTTGTACCGATATTTGGTGAGAAATCCATCTGGCGTGACCGTGAAGGCATCATCGCCAATAACGAATCGGGGTGGTGGAAACAAATCACAGATGCGCTGGATAATGTCGAATACATGCTCCTGATTGCATCCCCAAAAGCGATGGCATCATCCGTCGTCCGCAAAGAAATTCACTATGCCCGTAGCAAAGGTGTGACGGTCTGCCCGATTTTGTTGCCAGATAAAAATCACTATCCCGATTTCAAAAATCTGCCATTCGGCATCAGCGAGAAGCATTTTTATGACCTGACGCATCAGTGGGAGACACTCATCGGGCAACTGAAACAGAATGGCATCACCACCAAAATCCCGTTTTCTGCACCTGATATGCCTAAGAATTTTGTGCAACGTCCCGATATTTTCAACAGGCTCAAAAGCTACCTGTTGGCACAATCCGCGCCCGATGCGCCGAAAAATCCTGTCACCATCAGCACGGCATTGAAAGGCGCGGGTGGATTTGGCAAGACGGTCATGGCGACAGCGTTGGCATACGATGAGGACATCCAAAATGCTTATCTGGATGGCATTGTGTGGGTGGAATTGGGTGAAACACCCGATTTGACCGATGCGATGAACAAAATCTACAACCAATTGGCACGCGAAAAACGCAGTTTTACCGAGATAACCGATGCTCAAACTGCCATCAAAGACCTGATAGCGACCAAAAATATTCTGCTGGTGGTGGATGATGTGTGGAAAGCCTATCATGTTCAGCCATTTTTAGACATCAACCCAAAAGGCGCGACATTGGTCACAACGCGCTATGTGGATGTGGTGCTGGCGGCGAATGCCGATGCTCATCGGATTGATGTGGATGAGATGAAGCCAGAAGAAGCGGTGGAATTGCTGATGTCCAATATCGCCCACAAACCCACCACAGATGTCACAAAATTGGCGGAACGGTTGGGCAATTGGGCGCTGATGATGACCCTCGCCAATGCCATGCTCCGCAAACGGTTGCAACGGACGGGCGCGACCTTCGCCGATGCGCTGGATTGGGTGAACGAAGAATTGGATGATGAAGGGGTTATCAGCATCGGCAGTAACCAAATCGCACAGGAACGGAATCAATCGGCGGGCAAAACGATTGAAATCAGCTTCCGCGCCTTAGATGAGGGCGACCAAGCCGATGCACGGGCGCGTTACTTGGCGTTGGGGATATTCCCCGAAGGCGCGACCATCCCCAAGAGCGCGTTATATCGCCTGTGGGGATGCAAAGAACGGCGGGCAGAAAAATATGCCGAACAACTCGATGATTTGTCGTTGGTGAAATACAATGTATCCACCGAGAGCCTGACCCTGCATGACGTGGTGTGGAAATATGCCCAAGAGACGCTTGGTGAGGATGCTCAAGCCTTGCACAACCGCCTGATAGAGGCGTATGGCAATTTGCACGATTTACCCGATGACTACGGCTGGCGCAACATCGCTTATCATCTGATAGGTGCTAATCAAGCGCAACAATTGCGCGAGTTATTGCTGACTTATGGTTGGTTGGACAAAAAATTACGCGCCACCGATGCCAATACATTGCTGAACGATTGTGATTTACTCTTGAAACAGGGCAAAGATGAAACGGTACGCCTCATCCGTTCCGCCATTAGCATGTCATCGCATGTGCTGGATGTGGATGAAAATGCCCTCGCACACCAATTGGCAGGGAGGCTGATGCACCATTACACAAAGGTGGATGAAATCCGCGCGTTTTTGGATATTGTGATGACTACCCACAACAATTTATTCCCCGCGTTCCCTGATAGTGAATACGACATCATGAACCCCGCGGGCGGGATGATGCTCCGCACCATGAAGCATGAGGATATTGTGCGTGGCGCGATTCAATTGCGCGATGGACGGATTTTGTCGTGGGCGGGTAGTAATGTATTTAGCAAAGATAACACCTTG
>CALDGT010000704.1 GCA_937942935.1 uncultured Chloroflexota bacterium
CGTCAAAACACGAGAAACTCTCACGACAAAATAAACGAAAACTATATTTTGCGCTATAATCAATCGCATATCATCAAGTCATAAAGGATATGCGGATGCGCGTTGGCGTAGATATAGGCGGAACATTCACCGACATTGTGATGAGCCATGATGGGCAACTCACCATTCACAAATTGCCGACCACCCCACAAGACCCCTCTGTGGCGATGCTCACTGGCATACAAACCATCACCCAAAATAATATCCATCGCTTAGAATGGGTCGCACATGGCACAACTGTCGCCACCAATGCCATTTTAGAACGCAAAGGCGGAAAAATCGCCTTCATCACCACTTATGGATTCCGTGATATTTTGTATATTGGCAGGCAAAACCGCCCCGATTTATACGCTCTCGTCCCAACTTTACCCGCCCCACTCATCCCCCGTCATTTGAGTTACGAAGTGCTAGAGCGATTAGACCATGAGGGACGGATTATCAAGCCACTCGATAGTGAATCGCTCAATGATGTATTAGAATCACTATCGCAAGATAGAGTGGATGCGGTGGCAATTTGTCTGTTATACAGTTATCTGAATCCAGACCATGAGCGGGCTATCGCCGAAAAAATTATTCAAAAAGGCATTTTACGGACACATCAAATCATTTTATCACACGAAGTTCTGCCCGAATTTCGAGAATATGAACGCGCCAGCACCACCTCGTTAGAAGCGTATGTCCGCCCCACTGTGAGGCGATATATCGAAAATATTCGCGCCAAACTGCCCGAAAAAGTGCCACTCCGCATCATGAAATCGGATGGCGGGTTGATGAGCGCCGAGCGTATCACGCGCCAAACCATCCAAACAGCACTCAGCGGTCCCGCCGCAGGGGTGATAGGCGCATATAAAATCGCGCAACTCGCAGGAATTGAGGGCATCATCACACTGGATATTGGCGGAACATCCACTGATGTCGCATTGTGTGCGCCAAATCCATCTTCGCGCCCACAATCGGTCATAGACGGTTTGCCGATTCGCACCCGTTTGTTGGATATAGAGACCATCGGCGCGGGCGGGGGGAGCATTGCCCGTGTGGATGCAGGCGGGGTGATGCGTGTCGGTCCACAAAGTGCGGGGAGTTTGCCCGGTCCCGCCGTATATGGGCGCGGTGGGCAACTCGCAACCGTGAGCGATGCACTGGCGGTATTGGGTTATTTAGACCCTGCCCATTTTTTAGGCGGGACAATGCCCCTCAATTTGGATTTGGCAGAATCGGCAATCGTCCCACTCGCCGAAATTCTGAATAAAACCCTCATCGAAACCGCAGAAGGCATTATCGAAATTGCCAATAGCAACATAGAACGGGCATTGCGCCGTGTGAGTGTGGCGCGGGGATACGACCCGCGTGATTTTACGCTGGTGGCATTTGGTGGTGGTGGTGCATTACAGGCATGTGCGGTGGCAAAACGGCTCGACATCTCACGAGTATTCATCCCACAACATCCGGGTGTATTGTGCGCGTTGGGATTGCTCATGTCCGATATCAGCCTCAATTATAGTAGCCCTGTGATGACACGCTTAGATATGCCCCAAGCCTATTCAGCCATCCGTACCGCCTTGATGATTTGTTACGAAAATGCCCAAACCGATTTATCTGCCGAATCTATTGCAGATAAAGACCGTCTATTCATCCCCAGTTTGGATATGCGCTATGTTGGGCAGGCATACGAATTGAATATCCCCTATTCCCAAGACCAAAATTTAGCCGATGTTTTTCATCAAGCCCATCAAAAAACGTATGGTCATGCCTTATATGACCGCCCAATAGAAGTTATTACCACCCGTCTAAATGCAATTGGCACAGTCCCGCATCCCAACATCAAACCAGATGCGACACCGCCCAACTCATCGCCAGATATTGCCTTCTTAAGTGATAAAAAGACAATACGGGGCGAAAATTTGCGTTTGTATGACCGCGTAAAATTGCCAATCGGCGCAGAAATTATCGGTGGGGCGCTCATTTTTCAGTTGGATAGCACCATTTATGTGCCAAGTGGTTGGCGTGCCAAATGTGATGCCTTCCGCAATTTAATATTGGAACAAGTGTAAATATGCCTGTAGATGCCATTAGCCTTGCTGTATTCCGCAATTTATTCACCTCTGTCG
>CALDGT010000705.1 GCA_937942935.1 uncultured Chloroflexota bacterium
ACCACCCCGCCACCGAGTGATGTACCCCCCCTCACACCAGAGGGATAACATAGCACCTTAAATGCACCCCTATCCCCCCGTCCCCCTTTCTCCATTGCATGAAGAAAGGGGGTGAAAACCGATTTTCAGGTGGGTTTTAGCCCTCTCTTCACAACGTGGGGAGGGGGTTGGGGTGGGGTAGAAGCCTTATCTTAACGTCAGTTATGGATAACCAATAGGTCTGCGAAAAAATCCAGTGGGTAGCGCGGTGGGACATACGGGCGCACACGCCCTAGTACCCACCCTACAAACCTGCCGATTTTGTGGGGGAAATTGGATTATTTTTTATCCCTAAAATCCATTGAAATTGTGCTGATTCCCGACATCGACCGCGCGGTGAGGTACAGACATCTGTATGATTCACTGACATCGTGACCAGGGGGTGTCCAGAGACATCGTAACACCCCCTACCCATTTGTTAAACTATCCTCTAACCAGAAATAAACGGGAGGAGGATATATGAATGAGCAGGAATTAATCGCCGCACGTAACCAATTACGTACCTACCGAATGCAACACCCTGAATGGTCAATCAATACACTCACCACCAAGATAGGATTCTCCCGTGCTTGGGTTATCAAGTGGTTAAAACGCTTAAAAGACACCCATCCAGATGATTTAGATAGTGTAAAGAGTCATTCTCGTAAACCACAAACACCACCAAAACGCTTTGACGAAAAAGTCATTGATACTATCCTGCGTCTGCGTGATGATCCGCCAGAAGAAATCCAGTTTACCCCTGGTCCACGAACCATCCTCACATACTTACATTAAGATGAGCAACTGAAAACATACACTCTGCCTTTATCACAGACAACCATCTGGAAAATATTGGATACTTATCATCGTATCCCGCGACAACCAACCTTTGAACACCATCCGTTTGAGCGTCCTGCCGCAGGTGATACATGGGAGATAGACTTCACCGATGCCATTAGTGGCGCAATTGAACCTGACAAGCGAAAACAACATGGGGTTGAAGTGTTCAACATTGTGGATAGAGGGTCATCCGTTTGGGTAGATACCGAAGCCAGTGGGGAATTTGACGCTGAGCAAGCCTTAGTGACACTCATAGATATGTTTAGCAAGCATGGTCTCCCAAATGTGCTGGTATTTGATAACGACCCGCGTTTTGTGGGGAGTTGGACATCGGAGGGGTATTCATCGGCGTCGATTTTTGTTGTGCGTTGGCGTTGAAGCCAGTCCCTGTCGTCCAAGAAAACCACAAGAAAAGCCGTTTGTTGAACGCTTGCATCGGTCATTAAAGTCAGAGTGTATTCGTAAACACCGTCCAGGGACACTGGATGATGTGCGGGAAAAAATAGCCGAGTATCATCACACCTACAACAATAAGCGACCCAACCAAGCGAAGGTATGTGGCAACAAGCCACCGCTTGAAGCTGTTGGGAAATTACCAATTATGAATTATTTACCTAGTGAGGTTGACCCAGATAAATGGATTGAACGGTATCATAATAAATATTTCACCAGGCAAGTGTCTCCAAAAGGGATAATTACTATTGGCAAGTACACCTATTCAGTTGGGATTGGTTGTGCTGGTCAACGAGTAACCGCGATAGTGGATGCCAATACTCGTGAGTTTCGGATAATGACCAATGTTGGTGAAAAGCGAAAAGCGATCAAAGGCTTGAAGGGAGGAGTGATGAGATTTGACCATTTTGTGGATGCCATCCTAGAGGAAGCTCGTTCTGAGTACCGTCGGTTGGTTAAAAATAGACTGAAAAAAGCGAAAACGGCGCGGAAGATTTGATGGGTGGGGGGTGTTACGATGTTTCTGGACACCACCTGGTCACGATGTCAGTGAATCATACAATTTGCCTTCGATATTAGAATCAACTGGCGTTTACCGAATAGCGCCGTAGGGATATAAGGCGAACAACTGCTTGGCACGCTGTAATTTTGTTTTATATAATCACTATATATTTTTTCTATTTGAGAATCAGAAAACGTGTAAAAAGGTAATCCGAACCTTTCAGTACCAACTGTATCCAACCCAAGTCCATCACTAACCTCATCCGACCACCCTGCCCCGTCGTGTTGCGAGGCAATCCCGCGCAGTCCGTGAACATAATGCGTGTTCTGCAAGC
>CALDGT010000706.1 GCA_937942935.1 uncultured Chloroflexota bacterium
ACGGTCAAAATAGCGCGAATCTGACCCTGTATGATTAAATACACCATCCAAAATAATCTTTATCCCGCGTGACTCAGCTTCTGCCGCAAATACTTGGAATAAAGCGTTATCCCCATAGCGCGGATTTAAGTTCAGATAATCGGTTGTATCATAACCATGATTCGATGGCGCATTAAAGATGGGGTTAAAATAAATGGCGGTCACACCAAGCCATTGCAAATAATCTAGTTCATCCATCACCCCTTGCAAATCCCCGCCAAAAAAGTCACGACTCCACTGGTTTGTCACCCGCGCATCTTCTGGCGCTTCATGCCATATCGAATGAAGGGTAGCAAGGTTGCCATAAACATCAGGATAAACCCACTGGTCATTGGTATTATCACCATTGCGGAATCTATCGGGCATGATTTGATAAATAGTCGCATTTTGCGCCCATGAATCCAAATAATTGGCATAAGCAGAGTTGTTATATACGGTGATAGTGAATGAATTATTCAGCACACTACTATCATTTTCATCTACCATGATGCCCGTCCCATTTTCGTAACGGTCTTCATGGTCATAATTATTGTGAGCATGGTCATCGACATACCAATCGCTATCTGTGCCGTCCACCAGTTGAAATTTATAATACAAAATACGTGGTGAAGATGAAGCGCTCGCGGGGACATTCACAAACCATAAATCACATAATAAATCTGCGCCAGCGACAGAGGGGCAATCCACATTCGATTGCCATGTCATCGGCAAAATCAAATCACCGCCATGTGCATTCCAGACATATAAATTTAACGATGTCAAATCTAAGGCTTTGGTGCGAATCCGTATGGTAAAGCCTGTATTCATAGAAATTGCGCCAAATGGGTTGCGATAGGTTAAATCGCGGGTGTTATGATATACATCTGTCCATTGCACATTATTATCTGCTAGTGCAGGGGTTGCGATGGTCAATAAGCTCCATGTCAGCGTCAAGTAGATACTCAATCTTAAAAATGATTTTTTCATAAAGCCAACCTCAAAGAATCATCAACATCAAAAAAAGAATTAATCCTGTATTATGAAGATATACCGCAGGTGTGTCAAAAAAGTTATGGAAACTATACAAATAAAAACCATGTCTAAACATATCAGGCTCAAATAATTATCTTATTGCTTTTTTGTTGGTACTTTTGTTATAAAGTGGTCAATTTATTTTGAAACATGAGAACTTTGTGGCAAAATACAACCATTAACGACATGATACGTATTGCACATGAGGAAGTAGAGTAGGCTTGTGGAAGAACTCATCAAAATAATCATACTTGGCATTATTGAAGGCATCACAGAATTTTTACCCATTTCTTCTACGGGGCATCTTATTGTCTTTAGCCAACTTCTCAATTCAGAGATGGGGAGATTGGGTGGTACTTTTGAAATATTCATCCAACTCGGCGCAGTTGTTGCCGTATTCATTTATTATTTTAGCGACATTCGCAAACAAGTGTTAACTGTTCATAAAGACCCCTCTGTTCAACGGTTATGGATAAATATCATTATCGCCGCAGTCCCCGCCGCTATTGTTGGCTTCTTATTACGTGATTTCATCAAAGAGACTT
>CALDGT010000707.1 GCA_937942935.1 uncultured Chloroflexota bacterium
ACCACATCCACATCGGGGTAAGCGCGGATGACTTGTGCCTCGACTTCTTGGCGCGCATCTAATTGCACCCGTACCACGCGCTCGCCACTAACCACATAGCGCGTAGTGACGACAATTCCATCTTTGGTGATAAAAAAGCCTGTCCCACGCCCATTTCGCACCCCGCGAATGCCTACTGTGCGATAGAGCGCATTGGCACTCACACTTGGTATTGGTGATTGCGGTGGTTGTTGAATCGGCAATGGTGTTTGCGATGGTTCTTCAATTGGCATTACCGATGGTGGTTGCTGGACAGGTGGGGTATACATCGGCGGTGGCGCAATTTCGATGGGTTGTGATTGTGCAGTATATAAGGGTGGGGTAGGGGGCAATTGTACCGCCAATAAACGGTCTAGGCGGGCTTGTACATCTATATTACTTGGGTCTAATGCGAGTGCTTCTTGATAATAATTGAGCTTGGATTGATTGTTATCGGTTGTTTCTGCTAACCATAATAATGCCATCGCCCGATGATGTGCATCAAGGGTTGTATCGCGCAAGGCAATGCGTAAAAATCGCGCCCCTTCATCTGGATGCCCTTGCCGAATGGCTCCAATCCCTTTGTGAATGTCTTGAATACTCATAAACTTGTGTCCACTGAATAATTCCCACAAATAATATCTCTTTGTTTTATCATGATTACGCCAATATTGCCACATCGCCCGTTAAAATCTTGACCAAATTCCCCCCTTTAGTTGACTCAATTCCTTCGCATCGCTATAATCTGAATTAGTAAATTGCATTTGGCGCAAAATACAACAATCTGTGTTAAAATAACGAAGATAAACAAGCGTGCAATAGTGTTTAGTGGAGTCTTGGAGAGTTTTAGGTAGGGGGCTTTTATGCCACTTCATGGAAATTTAAGAGATTTTAGTGCCACACAAGTGTTTAACCTGATAAATCTGTCGGGGAGAACGGGGACGCTCACCATTTTTGAGGGTATCCCGACTGGTGAAAAGGATGGCATGGACAAAGAGAAAGAAGCCCCTGGAGCAGAGAAGGCGAAAGTCGTCTTTAAGACAGGGAAACTGGTTCATGCGTTGTTGAGCGGACAAGCGAATGATTTAATCGCGGTGTTGAATAAAGCGGGCAAACTGACCGACCAACAAGCGACTATCATGCGTGAACGCGCCAAAGGGACAGGAGATAAAGCCCTCGCCATGCGCCTCATTGGGGCGAATTATGTGAGTCAGGGTGATATTGTCAATAGTATTCAACAATTTGTGCTGGATGTGGTGTATAATCTCATGTCTTGGCATAGCGGACCATTTCGCTTTGATGATAACTCCTTGCCCCAAGAAGACCGCATTTATGTGCCAATTGACCTTGAAAATGTTATTATAGAGGGCGCGAGGCGTTTGAAGAAAGATGAAGAATTGCTATCTGCAATTCCAAATCTGGATGTGGCGCTCAAATTCCCAGAGAACCCCAAAGAAAAATTCAAAGGGATTCATCTGAGTGTAGAAGAGTGGCGTGTGGTATCATTTGTAAATCCAAAGAATACCATTCGTGCCATTGCGAAAGCCAACAATATGTCCGATATGGAAATTCGGCGGATTGTGTATATGCTAGAGCAGGCAGGATTAGTTGAAATTGTCGCGCCTGCGGCTGGAAGTGCAAGCAAAGCGAATTCAACACCGAGTCGTCGTGCAAAAGCACAACAGCCCATTAAGAAAGATGTTGTGTCTAAATTGATTGATAAGATTAAATCTATTTAGGCGTGTTTTCATGCAAACCGTTATTCTTTTATTCGGCATTATTTACGGAAAGCGGGTAAATTATGCAAACTGTTAAAATGGTCATCACTGGTCCATTCAGTTCTGGCAAGACAGAGTTCATTCGTTCCATCTCTGAAATTGAGGTCGTTTCTACCGAGCGCGAAATCAAAGAAGATACCGCCGAGCGTAGCGAAAAAGACCAAACTACAGTGGCGATGGACTTTGGGCGTATTACCGTTGACGATGATTTGGTGTTGTATCTGTTTGGTACACCCGGTCAACGGCGCTTCGATTTCATGTGGGAAATTTTGGCAGAAGGCATGTTGGGCTTTATCGTTATGGTAGATAGCACCAAGCCCGAAACATTCCGCGAAGCCAAAAGCATCTTAGAAACCTTCCGTGCGTATGCACCAACCCCATACGTTGTGGCGGCAAATAAACAAGACCGCGAAGACGCATGGGCACCAGAAGATTTACGCTTGGCGCTTCGCATTGAACCCAGTGTGAAATTGCTCCCTTGCGTAGCGCGTGACCGCGAAAGCGTGCGCGATGTGCTTTTGGAACTGCTTTATACCATTTTGGAAGAAATGGAAATGGATTAATATCACAAGGGGAAACTCATCCCCTTGTGCCTGATTGTTGAACCATCACTTGATTATCCTTCTGATTGATGATTAAGGCGGTTTTCCTTTGCCTACATTAGTGACAGAGCAAGG
>CALDGT010000708.1 GCA_937942935.1 uncultured Chloroflexota bacterium
ATTTTCATATCGTCCCGCGTTGGGATGGCGATACCAATTTTATGGGTGTTGTCGGAAATACGCGAATTATCCCCGACACGCTCGATAATATCTATCATGACCTCAAAAAGGCATGGGATGCTATTTCATAAAATCGTCCTTTTTAGAATAAATTACACTTTGGAGAAAAAGCATGACAAAAACAGCACGCGACATTGTTATCTTGGGTAGCGCACGCACCCCTCATGGCAAATTCTTAGGCGCATTGGCAGGGCTTTCTGCCGCCGAATTAGGCGCAATTGCCGTTAAAGCCGCCATTGAACGCAGTGGCATCAATCCAGAACATATCAGTGAATTTGTGCTTGGCAATGTGGTGAGCGCAGGCACTGGTCAAGCACTCCCTCGTCAAATCGGCAAAGGGGCAGGCTTGCCAGATAGTATCGGCGGGACAACCGTCAATAAAGTATGTGGCAGTAGCTTAAAAAGTGTGATGATTGCCAGCAACGCCATCAAAGCAGAAGATGGTGATGTTTATTTGGCGGGTGGCGTTGAGAGCATGAGTCGCGCCCCTTATTTGAATGATTCGATTCGTATGGGCAACAAATATGGTCATATTCAATTACGCGATTCACTCCAAACCGATGGGTTATGGTGTGCCTTATGCGATTGGGGCATGGGCAATGCCGCCGAATTTATCGCCCGTCAACTCGAAGTTCCGCGCCGAGAATTAGATGAATTTGCCTTCCGTAGTCATCAACTCGCCCAGAAAGCCACCGAAGCAGGCAAATTTAAGACAGAAATTGCGCCTGTGGTCATTAAATCGCGCAAAGGGGATATTATCATTGACACCGATGAACCCATTCGCCCAGATACAACTGTCGAAGCCCTCTCCAAACTCGCACCCGCATTTGAAAAAGATGGGGTTGTCACCGCAGGCAACGCACCGGGTATGAATGATGGCGCATCTGCAATGATTTTATCCAGTCGTGAATATGCAGAAAAAAATGGTCACAAACCCGTTGCGCGTGTGGTTGGGTATGGTCAAGCGGCTGTTGACCCACAATGGATATTTTATGCACCTGTCAAAGCCATCCCTGTCGCATTAGCGCGTGCGGGTTGGACGGCGGATGATGTGGATTTATTTGAAATTAACGAAGCCTTTGCATCGCAGGTTTTAGCCGATTTACGCGGTTTAGCACGCGATGGTCATCAAGTACCACTCGAAAAAGTCAATGTGAATGGTGGTGCGATTGCATTAGGGCATCCGTTGGGTGCAAGTGGTGCGCGGGTACTCATTACCCTCATCCACAATTTGCAAGACAGAGGCTTAAAACGTGGTGTCGCCGCCTTATGTTTGGGCGGTGGAGAAGCGGTTGCGCTGGCAGTCGAAATCGAATAAATAAAATGGGGCAGACATGTAGGGACACGTTTTTTCGTGTCCGTATGTGTCCACCCCTTATATATGAATTATGGTTGTGGGTCTGGCATAGGTAACGGGGGTTGCCAGCGAATCCCACTCACAGGAATACCATTTAAGCGCAAGAATACCCGACGATTCGCCCCATTCAAATCACTCAGATACGCAATTTGACCATCATCAAATATCAATGTACCATCTACGGGTCCCAAAGTCACCGATTGAACAGGCATATCATTCACAATCGGTTTAATTCCATCTAATCCATAGACCGATAATACACCATCGCAGATAAAATACAAATTGAATCCAACCGCGTCAAACACAGGTGATTGGCATGTACCTGTATTGGTAATTTGAGCAACGAATCCGCTTATACGATTTTGCACAAAGACATTACCATCACGCACAAATGTGAGTAAATCGCCATCGGGTGTCGCAGAGACATCAAACGCATTTTCTGGGGATGTCACATCGGGTATAGGGTCTACAAAATCAATTGCCCCAACCGATTGCCCAGTTAAAGGGTCTACAAATAATGTGACAGCGTTGCCATTTTCATCCAACCCACTGAGCAAAACCATTTGACCATCATCACTAAAATCATAATGCAATGGGCTAAATGGCAAATCGATCACCCCCACCCCATTATTGCGGACGATAAACAATTGATTGGGGACACTTGAACTGATAAACATGCCGAATCGGTCGTTGGAAGATATATCTGCCAATAAATCTACAGAATCACCCAAATTATCCACTACGGTTTGCACATCCATATTTGGTGGAGGCGCAACTGCGAGGCTATTGGTTAATGCGACTCTTGGTGGAATCGGTGGCGGTCTCCAACTAACAATATCAGATGGATTGTTAATTCCTAATTCATTTAGAACTTCAACGGGTGGCAACCAAGCCCCTTGCCCCGCATCATCAAGCATACGAATGTTCAAATTTTCTGGAATGAGCCACTCGGCGGGGTTAATATCACTGGCAGTTAGTGTATCATCCGCATTAAATGGCAACTCAATCACAGGGACATCACTTCGTCCATCAATCGGCAATATAATACACACATTTCGCTCAGTTCGGATACCCCAATTTGCCCACACACCCGTGAGGCTTTCACCCCGCAAAATAATATAATAAGTCGCTGGTGGCAAATCGTTTAAACGTGCATAACCATCTGCGCCGATAAATGTGGCAATTGTATAATCAGCAGGGGCGCTAAATTCGCAACTAGGCGGATAAGCAGAGTATCGTTTAATCGCTATCCACAATCCATATAAAGGGGTTTCACCTTCATCCCATACAGCATTGGATACCAAGCCATCTGTCTCATCTTGAATACAGCCCGTTGGAACAGGATTTGCAGGACTAACAACAGATTCATCACAAACATCATTCCATCCGCGAATCACTAAATTGCGTGGAACAGCCAAGAAATCGGGATTGAGGCGTTCAATTTCCTCGCGGGGGATGCTATTGATACCATCGGAAGTGGCTACACTACCTGTCAATTCAGCACTAATTATCATGGTGGGGTCGAACACAGGCATACGGTTGTACCATGTCGTGACCAATCCCAAGACACCATTACAATCGAGCCGTTGATTGATAAGCGCAATCTCTTCGGGTGTGCCAACAGCATTTTTGTAATATAGCACCGTGAAAGCAGACCCCAAAAGACTAATTTCTGGGACATAGAAATTAAACCAATTGAAACCACATGTTTGCACTAGCCATGTTACTAATGCATCATCTTCTGGTGAGCGATAATCATCTGGGTAAGTTGTGCGCCAATTCCGAATCAGCGAGTCTAAGCCTAATTCTGTGGGACCATTGACAGCACGTAAAAACATGCCCGCGTTATATCCATAGGCTTGCATATTGGGATATAATCCAATTAAATCGCTGATGATATTCGCTTCGTGATTACTAAAACGTTCTACATAATGAGCAAAAGCAATCACAAAACGATGTGTATCATTCAAACTCGCAGGAAAACGTGCATCCATACTCGGACCATGCACCGACATAAAGGCACAAAATGTCTCGTATTCACGCGATCCAACCTCAGCAGTTTGTAATGGGGCAATTGCTTCATGAATTTCTCGCGCCATTGTTGGATTCATCCGATGAATGGCATTTATCAATCTTAAATAGGCTGGCGATGGTGCATCATTGGTGTCGCATGTCCCACGCATCATTAAAGCCGTGTTGACAAGGTTTAACTCGGCATCGCGGGGTGTGCCAAAAGCAAAATCACGCACAGCAACTGTTAATGTGCCGCATGGGTCACCAGAACCTAAAATCCGCACTAATACGCCAATCGGCAAGCGTATAGCTTGATTTCGCATGTCAATACAATTGACCAATGCAATATCTATTGTGCCAATTAAATTGGGGTCTAAATAAGCGGGTGTAGTCGGTTGTGGTGTAACAATAGGTCTTTCAGTCGTCACAATCTGGGGTGTATTGGTCGGCGAATTCGGTTGTGCGGGACATCCATTTTGTGTTTGTGCAAATTCAAATGGACACGCATCTTGTGCATCTGGAATCGCATCCACATCGCTATCTGGTGGTGGCGGTGGCGCAGATGGGCAACCATTTGGTGTTGGCGCGGGTTCGGTTGGGCAAGCATCCACATCATCCGTCACACCATCTCCATCGGTATCGGGGGCAGTTACCGTAAAAATTGCTGTTGACGCATCGGGTTCATCTACCCATTCTTGCCGACAATTGACATAAATCACTGTGCCGACTGGTGTACTCAGTGGCACAACATATTCAAAAATACTGGTTTGAGCAATCCAGCCCATATCTGCCCCACCATCAATGTTGCAGGTGTAATTTGTGGTTGGGGTATTCCCAAGATACCCAATCACAATAGTCGTACCCGGTGGACCAAAAGACGGGCTTAGTGCGACTGTTCCTGCTTGTGCAGGAGAAAATACCATCAATAACGAAACCAAAACAAATATAGCCAGTGTGATATGATGCCTCATAAAAAATCCTTTCATACGACATCAAAGCGAGAGAGATTTTTATCAGCATATCACACATTTGTAATTTTGCGTAATTAATTTTGCGAAATATAATGAGAAAATTAGGTGAACAGTATGAAACCTGTTCACCTATAAAATTTAGGCTTGAGCAAACATCATCTTAGAATTTTCGACATATTCCAAACTCTGGTGACGGAAATAGGTGTTATACAATTCGGCATAATGCCCCCCTTGCCCCATCAGCGATTCATGACTGCCTTCTTCAATGATTTCGCCCTCTTTTAGCACGATAATGCGGTCCGCATCACGGACGGTACTCAGGCGATGAGCAATGAGGATAGAAGTCGAATTTTTGAGGATGAGTTGTAATGCCTCTTGAATTTGAGACTCGGTGAATGGGTCAACACTTGCAGTCGCCTCATCCAAAATAAAAATAGCTGGTTTCTCAAGCAAAACACGCATCAGGCTAACCAATTGGCGTTGTCCCATGCTCAGGCGTGCGCCACGTTCCCCGACATCGGTATCTAACCCATTTGGTAATGTTTCGAGCCATTCGCCATGACCAACACTATAAGCAATTTCGTTAATTTGGTCATCGGTTGCATCGGGTATCCCATAACGAATGTTATCGCGCACTGTCCCACTGAATAAAAAGGGTTGTTGAGGCACAATTCCTAACCGTGACCGATATGATTCGAGGTCAAAAGTACGAATATCGCGCCCATCAACCAAAATTTTACCCTTCTGGAACTCATAAAATCGGGTAATCAATTTGGCAATCGTGCTTTTACCTGCGCCTGTATGCCCAACAAAGGCGACACTTTCACCCTGTTTGATGGTCAAGTTAAAATTTTTCAGCACCGGCTGGTTAGCTAAATAACCAAATGTCACATCCACAAATTCGACTTTACCATGCAAATACCCAACAGGTTGCTTGTCGGTCTGAATAATTGTATTTTCGGCATCAATCAGAGCAAAAATGCGCTCTGTGGCACTGAGGGCTTGTTGGAATTGACTCCATAATGCCGCCATATTGATGAACGGAAACCAAAAACGGTCTACCCCTTGTATAAATAAAAACCATGTCCCGACATCAATGTTTGTCCAATAAATATGCAATGCACCAATATACACCACCAGCGCAATCGCAAACCCCGCCAACCCATTTAGGACCGGAAACACCATCGCCAAAACAAACCCACGTCGCATATTGATGCGATATGATTGGTGATTGATGTGTGTGAATTCGTCATAAATAAATTTTTCTTTGCGGAAATTTTTGGCGACACTAATGCCTGCGACACTCTCTTGGATGGTATCATTCACCGCCGCCATCGCCCGTGAGCCTTGACGGGTAGCAATCCGCGCTAACCAACGGAAGAACATCGCCGCGCCAACGATAATTGGCAATGTGCCAATCACCACAAGCGTTAATGGGACGGATTGAGAAAATAACACAACGGTTAGCACCAAAACTTGAATGAGGAGCGATACGACATCGCTGGCAATGAGGATGACATCGCCAAATTCTTGCGTATCGCTGGTGATACGACTGACAATTTTACCCGATTTGTGGTTGTCATAAAAAGCGAGGTCACGTTCCATCGCGGCGGCAAACGCATCTTTTCGCATTTGCGAGACAACATTGCCCACCACAAAACTCAACAAATAGCGACGTACCCAATTCGCACCGTATTGAATGAATGCGGCAACCAATAATGCCACCATCAAAACCAGAAGCGCACTTTGGTCATTCTGTCCCAAAATTCGTACCCCATCAGCGATGAAAATCGGCACGATGGATGATGTAACAGAGACAACTAAAAAGGCGACGACTGCCCATAAAACTTGCTTTTTATATGGCTTAAAATATTGAATGATTCGTTTGAGAAGATAGGAATCAGAATACTGTCTATCATAATTGTCTTTATCTAACCCGCCAAAAATTGCCGCCATAAGCACCCTTTATCGCATATATGATGTCACACACGCCATTATATCACCTTAAAACTAACCAAATGTTGCCAATTTTATGTGCAACTGCTCACTCGATTTTGACGTAATGTTTACACATGCGTGGGAAAATGACATTTATGTCTAATCAATAAAGAGAGAGATGTAACTTATGCTATTTGGCAACAGACGGCGCAAACGTGAAGAAGAAGAAGAGTTAGACGAAGAAGGCAAACCAAAAGACAAGAAAAAAACAGAAAAAGATGATATTCCAGATGTCCCCATGCAATGGAAGCGCATGATAGGCTATTTGGGAAAATACAAACGCCGATTAGCATTAGCGTTAGTTGCCACATTAGGTAGTGCAGGCTTAAGCCTTGTATTTCCTGCGGTCATCCAACAAGTCGTAGATTCTGCCCTCAAAGAGCAAAATATAGATTTACTCAATCAAGTGACAATTTTCCTCTTGGTGGTATTTCTACTGCGGTCAATCACCTCATTTATCGAGGGATATAACCTGAATTACATTGGTGAGCGTATTATGGTAGATTTAAGAACTCAGCTTTATGCTCACATCAATACATTATCAATGGGATTCTTTGTAGAACGGCGTGTCGGCGAACTCGTTTCACGTATGTCATCTGATGTGACAACGATGCGGTCTATCCTAACAGATAATATCAATGTCATCATCCAACAAACCACTGTGATGATTGGTTCTGTGATTGTGATGTTCGTCATCAATAGTCGTCTAACCCTATTTATCCTCGCACTCATCCCCATTTTAATCGGTTTAGGCTTTGCGGTTGGCTTCTATTTACAACGGATTAGCACCCGTGTGCAAGATGAATTAGCCAGTTCAACCGTTGTGATGGAAGAATCGCTCCAAAATATTCGTGAAGTAAAAAGTTTTGTGCGCGAACCATATGAGATTGGGCGTTATAACGATGCCATCAATCGGTCATTTAAGGCGGCATTACAATTGCTACGCATCACATCGGCATTCGGTCCATTTATGCTCTTCTTGGTATTCGGAAGCCTTGCCCTCATTTTGTGGTTTGGTGGTCAAGAAGTGATTGCCCAACGCCTCACAGGTGGTCAATTGATTAGTTTCTTGTTTTATGGCATCACAGTGGCGGGCAGTTTTGGTTCATTAGTTGGGCTATATACCAGTTTCCAAAAGGCAATCGGCTCAACCAAGCGCGTATTCCAATTATTAGACACTCAGCCAACGGTTCAAGACAAACCCAACGCCAAAGCCATCACCCATGTAAAAGGCGAAATCGCCTTCAAAGATGTACGCTTTAGCTATGATAGCAAGCAAGAAGTGCTGAAAGGCATTAATCTCACTATTGCCGAAGGCGAGATTTTGGCATTGGTCGGCGCAAGTGGCGCAGGTAAATCGACCACCTTCAACCTCATCCCGCGTTTCTATGACCCCAGCGAAGGTGAAATTTTATTAGATGGTATAGATTTGCGCGACATCACCCAAGCCAGCCTGCGTGAAAATGTGGGCATTGTGCCACAAGAGACCTTGCTATTTGGCGGTACAATCCGCGAAAATATTCGCTATGGTAAACTCGATGCCACAGAAGATGAAATCATTGCCGCCGCAAGAGCCGCCAATGCTCATCAATTCATCACCGAATTGACCGATGGCTATGATACCGTTGTGGGAGAACGTGGGACAAAATTGAGCGGTGGACAACGCCAACGAGTCGCCATCGCCCGCGCCATCCTCAAAAATCCACGTATTTTGTTGTTGGATGAAGCGACATCGAGCCTTGATAGTGAGAGCGAACAACTCGTTCAAGAGGCACTCGCCCGTCTGATGCAAAACCGCACGACCATTATCATCGCTCATCGGTTTAGCACGGTGCGCGTGGCAAGTCGTATCGCGGTTCTGGATAAGGGCGAATTGGTCGAACTCGGCACGCATGATGAACTCATCGGAAAAGATGGCGTTTATACCAAGTTATACGAATTGCAATTGCTCAATCCAGATGCACCCGTAGAGGAACTCGCATGAAAACAGTATTCATCACAGGCGGTACCGGTTTTTTAGGTGGTGCTTTAATCAAAAATCTCTCTGAAAATGGGATAAAAATTAAAGCACTGGTCAGAAATCCGCAAAAAGGTGAAAAAATTGCCCATTTAGCGGGTGTCGAATTGATACAAGGTGATTTGACAACTGATACTGCTTGGATGAATAATGCGCTCGCAGGGGTGGATGTGGTGTTTCATGTGGCGGCGGCATTAGGTGGTGATATGGCAGAGCAAACCGCTATTAACGTGGATGCCACCCGCGCCTTAGCACTCGCTTCTGCTAAAGCGGGTATAGGGCGATTTGTGCATGTCAGTTCAATTGCGGTATATGGTTATCCGTATGAACCACTCATCACCGAAGATGCACCACTCACCAAACCCATCCCCTATATT
>CALDGT010000709.1 GCA_937942935.1 uncultured Chloroflexota bacterium
TAATATATTCTTCCCAACGCCAAGTGAGCGCCTTGAACCACTTTTTCCACTCCAACAACAGGGGGATAAATGGATGCCGATCTTCCAATTGTTCCAGTGTCAAACGCTTGGTATCCCGCACTTTCAAACCCAGCGCATGAAGCGCCCCCGATGCCAATTTTGGCTCAGATAAGGCTTCATCTAACATCTTGATGGCGGGTTCATATTGCTCGGTCAAATAGAGCAAACCACCCAAATTGAGATATAAAGAAGGATGGCGCATTTTGCCTTGTACAGCTTTGGCATAAGAATCTACAGCTTGAGAGTTCAGGCTTTGGCGTTGAAATTCCATCCCCTGCAATGCAGAGGCGGTTGCCATATCCATAGAACCACTTTCCATAACATACGCCGCCAACATCCCCAAAGCCTCACTCATGGCTTCACCCAAAGGACCTAATGGGTCGGCATCCCCTACCTTTTTGCGGACATCCACCATTTCTTCTTTGAACAAATCCAAAATACTTTGGTCTTCTGTCGTCTTTGGCTTGGGTGGTGGCGCACTTTCTGTCGGCAACGATACCGCCCCGCCAGACCGCAACGCCCGCAAGGTATTCAGAGCTTGCGGATTTCGTTTATCCAGACGCAATGCCCGTTCTACTGATTTAATTGCTTTATCGGTATCGCCAGCCCGTTGAAAATTGAAGGCGAGCGTCAAATATTCGCGCAATGCCCGTTTATTATCGCCAACGCGCTCATAGGCTTGTGCCAACCGAGCATGAATCATGATTAAACCGGGTGTGAGTTGTGTGGCACGCTCCCAATTGCTGATGGCTTTATCGAGGTCACGTTGTCCTAAATAAACATCTGCTACGGTGATATATCGCTGTGCCGCCTCTTTTAAGCGTCCCATCCGTTCTAAAACATCTGCCCCACGTTCTAGCGGTGCTGGGTCATCTGGCGAGAGTTGATGTGCGCGGTTATAAACCTTAAGCGCATCTTCCAACCGCCCCGCCTTGAGTAATGCCAATCCTAAATGAATATGGGCTTCACCATCTTCTGGGATTTCTTGAATGGCGTGCGAATAGGCTTTAATCGCCCCCGCCCAATTTTGTTCCCAAGCGGCGTTATGCCCCAAATTCATGTTTTTTTGATAAACTTCGCGGTCTCCAGCCATAAGGGATTTATCTCATGCTAACAAACGGACAAGTAAGGCTTTTTGTGCATGTAGCCGATTAGCGGCTTGTTCAAAAACGAGTGATTGAGCGCCATCCATCACGTCATCTGTGATTTCTTGCCCACGATGAGCAGGTAAGCAATGTAAAACCACCGCATTTGGGTTGGCATTACGGAGCAATGCGCTATTCACTTGGTATGGCATGAAGATCGGCAAGCGGATTTCTTCTTCTTTTTCTTGCCCCATGCTAACCCATGTATCAGTATACACCACATCGGCATGATACACCGCCGCATGTGGGTCTGTGAAGGTTTCTATTTTAATGCCTGTTGTAGTTGCCAATTGGGCGGCTTTCACCATGAACCGCGCAGGGATTTCATATCCTTGTGGCGATGCGATTGCAAAATCCAATCCAAATTGAGCGCACGCCAATAACAATGAGGCGGCGACATTATTGCCATCGCCAACATACGCCATTTTTAAGCCCTTCAAATGACCAAAATGCTCATAGACCGTGAGCATATCGGCTAAGGCTTGGCAGGGATGTTCATCATCGCTCAGACCATTGATGACAGGCACACAAGCCCATTGCGCCAATTCGACCACATGTTGATGGTCAAATACACGCGCCATAATTCCTTGCACCATGCCATTCAACACACGCGCCACATCGGGGATACTTTCGCGCTTACCAAGCCCAATTTCATCGGGACTCAACATGATGGCATGACCACCAAGATGATTCATTGCAACATCAAATGACACACGAGTGCGGAGGGATGGTTTTTGAAAAATCATCGCCAAAACTTTCCCCGCCAAAACAGGGCGATTTCCCCCACTTTTCAATTCCCGCTTGAGGTGAACCGCTAATTCGATGAGTTCAAATAATTCTTTTGCAGACCAACTCGAAAAATCTAAAAAATCTTTCATTACCTTGCCTCTGTGGGTGTTCTGCACAATATAAAGCTAGTATAACATCAATTACAATATTTCGCATGAGGGCTATAGCAAATCTAGCCCCCATATTGATACATCTTTACACCCATTTTAGCGTAAAAGAGGACAGATTGCCTACGATAAAATTAATAAGGGCGCATCTGATTACGCCCTAAAACAACTAAATTTTCAATTACGCCATATCACGCCAATTGATACCCGCTTCTGCATTGGCTTTGAGACGCACTTTTAGCGGATACGCCCCTTCCATAATTTGCAACACCAATGCTTGAATATCTGCCAAATGCTGATTCGGCACTTCTAACACCAACTCGTCATGCACTTGGAGCAACAAATTCGCCCCGCGCCCATCTGTTTTTAACACCGTATCGAGTTCAATCATGGCGCGTTTCATAATATCTGCCGCCGTCCCCTGAATTGGGTGATTGATAGCCGCCCGCAATTCGGCTTCTTTGGTCTGGGCGTTGGCTTTAGGGTCTTTGAATATCGGAAAATACCGACGACGACCAAAGAGTGTCTCGACGAAACCATCTTCTTGGGCGCGTTTTTTCGTCTCATTCAAATACCGTTCCACATCGGGCAGGCGCTTGAAATAGGTATCAATAAATTTTCGCGCTTCTGGGAGTGTGAGGTCGCTAT
>CALDGT010000710.1 GCA_937942935.1 uncultured Chloroflexota bacterium
AAAAGGCAAATGAATTAGATTATGGTTTGCAAGCGGGCATTTTTACCCAAAACTTACAAACCGCGTTCTCTGCATTTTCGCGCTTGGAGTGTGGCGGGGTGATGGTCAATGACAGCACCGATTATCGCATAGATGCCATGCCATTTGGTGGCATTAAGGGGTCTGGGCTGGGGCGCGAAGGCGTGCGCTTTGCTATTCAAGAGATGACAGAGCCCAAAATGGTGTGTTTTAGTTTATAAAAATTTATTTGAGGAGCAAATGACATGACAGCAGAAATGGTTTATCAATTATCCGATGGGGTGCAAGCCTATGTTGACCGTGGGCAACAATTGGCACGGGCAGAAGCCAAACAACGCGAGATGATGCGCCAAAAACGCTTCGATACGATTGCCGTTCATGGAATTTATAATATGGAAGCGGCATTGAATAATCAGGGGAGCATCATTGAACCCCTATATATGAGTCCTGCCCAACATTTTGAAGATAGCGACCACATGGAAGCGGCTTTGGCATATCTGACACCTGCTTGGGGATACACACGCATTGCCAACCCAACCTTGCACTATTTAGAAGAAACAGTGGCGCTTTTGGAGGGGTATGGTTATGATGGCGAGACCAGCGCGTGCCTTGCATCATCGGGTATGGCGGCGATATTTATGGCGACCAATCCATTTTTGATTGACAACGGCAAGCCGATGAATATTGTCGTTAGCGCAAAATGCTATGGCGGGACATTTATGCTGTTTTCGCAACGGTATGGGATAGAACGCGGTGTTGAAATCCGTTGGGTGCGGAATCCGTATGATTTATCGGAATGGGCAAGCCAAATTGATGAGCATACACGCTTTGTTTATGGCGAAATGCCGAGCAACCCGAGCCTTGCGGTGCTTGATATTGCAGAAGTGGCAAAATTAGCACACAACTATGATGCGCCATTGATTATTGATAGCACCGTATCTACCCCCGCCTTAGTCCGCCCGATTGTGCATGGTGCAGATATTGTCGTTCACTCGATGAGCAAAAGCATGATTAGCAGTGGCTTTGCGATTGCGGGGGTATTGGTTGCCAGACATGATATGACGTGCAATGTCGGCACAGAGGAGATGCGCCATGATTTTGCGACTTATGTCAAATTATTGCCATCGCGTGACCACGGTCCTGCCCTTAGCCCAATGAATGCGCTCATGGCAATCAGTGACTTGCGGACACTTCGCACAAAAATGGATATGTTTAGCCGTAATACCATGCGTGTTGCACAATTTTTAGCCAGCCATCCGTATGTGGAATCGGTATATTATCCGGGTTTGCTGGATGATGAAGCCTATCCAATCGCCAACCGATATATGTGGTTAGCAGATGGGGAAGATGATTATGGTACACCTGTGAATCGGTATGGGCATTTGCTCAGTTTTACGGTCAGGGGTGGGGCGATGTCGGCGCGGAAAGTCTTCGATAATTTTAACATGATTTGGCGTGCAACGGATTTGGGGCGGATTAAGAGTGTTGCGACCATCCCCGCTATTTCGACACATCAGCAACAAGGTGATAACGGGCGCAATTTGGCAGGTGTGCCGAACAACCTCATTCGGTTGAATGTGGGTGGCGAACATCCACAAGACCTTGTAGATGACCTCATGCAAGCACTTGCCACCGTTCGGTAATATTTTTGTGCGACAGATGAGATAATTTATCTCATCTGTCGCGCTCATCAAAGGTAAGCACAAATGACTATCACACTCAATTGGTTAGACAACACACATAAAATCTTAAAATGGGATTTCGATACACATTGGACATGGGAACAATTTCATCAGGCTGTGGATGAATCGAGTTTAATCACCAAAGATTATTCCCATTCAATTGATTTGATATTGAATTTGGCAGATAGCCAATTTCCACTCACAACGGCGGTCATTGCACATATTCGGCGTGGGATGACAGTTGCCACCGAACAGGGAGGAATTGTGGTCTTGATGAGTCATAATACATTTGCGCGGGTTTTGGTCACTGTTTTTTCTAAGGTGAATCCCCATTTGGGCAAGAGCTTTCGGGTTGCTTCTTCAATGGATGAGGCGCAAAAAGCAATACGAGCTTATCGGGAGAGGGATATATGATTCATTATATTCAAATCCACGCCAAAGATAAATTTGTCCAAGAGATTTATCGCGCCATCAAAAAAGATTTTGGATTTTTGGCAGAGCCATTTACCCTTCATACCCCATCCCCGCCACTTTTGGCTGGCGCTTGGATACTCATCCGCGAGGGAGTTTTGGTCGGAGATGCCCCGCGCCATATTAAAGAAGCTGTGGCGGTTGCGGTTTCGCAAACCAATCAATGCCCATATTGTGTAGATGCACATACCATCATGCTTCATGCCGATGGTCAACATGAATTAGCGCAGGCTGTCCTCAACGAGGAGGAAGATGACATCATCCAATGGGCAAAAAACCCACAACAACCACCCCCAAAGTTACCCTACTTACCCGAAATTGCGACAACGATAGTCGCCTTTCATTATATCAACCGTATGGTGCATGTCTTTTTGGATGATAGCCCATTATTGAATTTACCTGCCACAAAAAGGGTTCAACGCCGATTAGTGGGGCTTGGGTTGCGCCGAGCAGTCCGCAAAAACAAACAAATTGGCATTTCTTTGCAATTGTTATCGGGCGTTGGCACATTGCCACCCGCATTTTGTTGGGCAAAAAATAATTTGCATTTGTCAGAGGCGCTCATTCGTTGGAGTACCGCCATTGAGCAAGCAGGGATACAAGTTTTATCTGCAAATGCCCGCCGTATTGTGCGTGGTTATTTGGCAAATTGGAAGGGAGATGCTATGCCAATGGGTGTGCAGTGGTTAGAAGAAAT
>CALDGT010000711.1 GCA_937942935.1 uncultured Chloroflexota bacterium
GCAGAGGCTAATTGTGTCCCATTTGGATGAAAATCTACCCCATAAACAATATTTTTATAACCTTCAAAAATACGCCGATTTATAAAAAAGGGGTAATCATCTATCACATCATAAACAATCACTTGATGATTATCAGTACCAAGTGCCATCATAGACCCATCATAATTAAATGCAATACTCCAATTTACATGCCAATCGGCTATCAAATGTTGAAGTAATTCACCTGTAGCAACATCAAATACCCACAAACTACCATCCCACCCACCAACCGCTAATTTTGTGCTATCTGGGCTAAATACTACTGATGAGAGGCTTATGCCTAAATTACGCGCAATCACCCGTGATGTCTGGGTTTCAACATCCCAAATTTCTATAATACTGTCATTTCCCACAGATGCAATCTGACTCTTATCCTTATTAAACACCCTATCCATTACAGCGTAACTATAGGTGTATAATGGCATTTCATCTGCATTGGGTTCATTAGGGCTAACTTGTTTCAAAATTTGTCGCTCATAGCTTAATTGATTCATATCAAAGTCGCCCATATAATTTTCTATGACTTGCTGATGTATTACATCCCAATAGGTTATACGAACATCTCTGGTAAGTGTTGATAACCGCTCGCCTTGCAAAATCACGATAGTTTGGTCATCATCAGCAAATAAAAATTCTGTTTCACAAAAATCAAGACAATTAAAGCGGTCTATAAGCACAGGAGTTTCATCTAAGTTTTGGGGATTAAAAAGCAGAATCATTTTCTGGTTTGCAACAAAAAGAGATTCACCATCGGGAGACCAAAGCATATCAAGAATTTTGCCCCCGCCCATCAGATGCAATAATTCAACTTGTGAGGCGTTATCGCGGGTGATAACGGGACGTTCCAAAACCGATTGAGTATCACTTTGAATATTTCCCCATAAAAACACCAACAATATCACCCACACAAGTTTTTTATACATAGTATCCTCTTATTGATTCATCACCCCGCACCATCGCGCAACATCTGGGCAAATTCGCTCGGCATATCGCTGGCTTCAATGGCGGTGGCTATCCGTTCTATATCATATTCTACCCGAATAAAATCCACACTCACCTTACGCCCATCCACCGCTAACACCACGTAACACGCACGCGGGTCTTTATCTTTTGGTTTTCCCACACTCCCCGCATTGATAATATGCCGTCCACTGGGTAAAATTTTATGATATGGTAAATGGGTATGACCACACACCAACACATCTGCATGAAATTGGTCTAAAATGCGTTCAAAACTATCATCAGGACGATTTTCATACAGATATTCGTTAATTTTTCGCGGACTGCCATGCACCAATAACACCTTCAAGTCATCCATATCCAGCGCGATACTTGATGCAAAGGTGCGGAGGTAGGCTTTGTTATCGGCTGTGGTGTGCTGATTTGTCCATGCAATAGACAATTTTCCCCGTGCTTCGTCTTCTGGTGCTTTATAGGCACATCCACAATCATCGCTATCTTGACCAACACCCTCATCATAATTACCCATGATGACAGGTATATTCCGCTCACGAATCATGGTTATCACTTCATTCGGGAATACCCCATACCCTACCAAATCGCCTAAACAATATAAATTGGTCAAGTTGCGTGCTTGCATATCCGCGAAGGTCGCTTCTAATGCGGGCAAATTGCCGTGAATATCACCAAAAATGGTTATCTGAGCCATATCCAAACATCTCCTATCGTATTTGTTTGGTGTAGTGTAATGAGGCTCATTAGCATAGGCAAGCAGGCTTAACGCAATGTTGGTTAAGTCTTAAATCAATTCACAAAATTCATCAGAAATTGGTCAAAAAAGATGTCGATTTTGTGTCTGCTCATTCGTTGTTTTTATAGAAAGTCAGCAAGAAGCCTTTTGAATCGTTTATACACTTTAGAGGAGATAAGACCATGCGTTACATGATTCTGATTTATGGAGACCCCGCCATTTATGCCAACCAAACCAAAGAGGAAATTCAAGCCGAATATGCTGAATATATGGCATTTGGTGAAGAAGCCCGTAAACGGGGGGTAAATACTGATGTAGGAGATGCCTTGCAACCTCCTACCACCGCCACAACGGTGCGTGTGCGTGATGGCAAAACATTGGTCACAGACGGACCCTATGCCGAGACAAAAGAAATGCTCGGCGGGTATTATATTCTGGATTGCAAAGACCTAGACCAAGCCATCGAATTGGCGGCACTCATTCCGGGTGCCAAAAATGGCATGATTGAAATTCGCCCAATTGTCACCGACTATTCTGCCTAAAAGTACCCCAAGATGCCTTGTTTGGATGAGCCGAGAAATTTACGGAACTCATCCCAACAGGTATCAACCTATTCAGTATCGGTTTGATGCGGGCGATACACATTATCGCCCGGTTTTGATTTCACATCTCGCCACAACCGAATCGCTTCTTCCAATTTACCATCTGGATTTGCTTCAAAATAAGCATGGATAAACCGATTATATTCAAACTGTGGGGCTATATCGGGTTTGTAATTGGGGTCTTGTTTGCGTTTTCGTTCATCTAACCACCATGCAACCGCATCTGCATAAGTCTTTTTGCCGATGTTATCTTTACAAAATTGCATAAACCCAACTGTGAACTTAAATTCGTCCCCAATAACCGCTTTGAAAAATGCACGATGGATTTCATCAGACCGATACCCCTCACGAATGAATTCATCAAGTGTTAATTGACCCTCTATTTTTTGTTTTCTAACTTTTATAGGGGTAGATGTTGTTTGAGTAGGCGCAATACCATTTTCTAAAAAATACAAAATACGGTCTGCAAGTTCTATTTTAGACCCTGCTGTGGGTAATTGATGCTCACGGCAAAATACAACCAATTCCTCTTTTAGCCAATAAAATTCACGGAATAGGGCAGATGATAAATCCTTGCTCAGGTTAGGGCGAGATTGGGTCATTTTTGTCTCCAAATATGGGTGTATGGTGCAACTGATATATATTGGCATAGCCAATTTTCAATTTCAATCTCTATTTTGTGACGATTCAGGTAAATATGTTCTAAATTAGAAAATTAGATTATAATAGACAAAAGCGCATTATGAAATTATAGGATTTTCTGCATGAATCATCCCGATTTACATACCACTATTGAGGCAACTTTTCAGCGTGAATCGCGCAAGGTGATTGCACATCTCATCACTACCTATGCCGATATTGAACTAGCGGAAGATGCACTGCAAGATGCGCTAGTAGAGGCATTAGACCATTGGCAAAGAAGTGGCATCCCTGCAAATACAGGGGCGTGGATTATGACCACTGCCAAGCGCAAAGTGATAGACCGCCTGCGTCGTCATCGCGCTTTGCAAAAACGCTTGCCGATGCTAGTTGATGATAATGATGAGTTCCATGACGATGAACCAATAGACATCCCAGATGAACGCCTGCGCCTCATCTTCACTTGCTGTCATCCTGCCTTATCTCAAGAGGCACAAGTCGCACTTACCTTGCAATTATTAGGCGGAATCTCTACCGAAGCAGTTGCCAAAGCCTTTTTAGTCCCCCTCACCACTATGGAGCAACGCCTCGTGCGTGCCAAACGCAAAATCCGTGATGCAGGGATTCCTTATCAAGTCCCACCCATAAAACATCTTCCAGAACGATTAGAGACTGTTTTGGCGGTCATTTATCTCATCTTTAATGCGGGGTATGTATCGCCAAAAGGGGATTCTCTCATCCAAACCGATTTATGTGATGAAGCCATCCGATTAGGGCGTGTGTTATGTGATTTACTCAAAAATCAGCCGACAGTCGGAGAAAATGCCGAATCACTCGGATTATTGGCGCTCATGTTATTGCACCACGCTCGCAGAAATGCTCGTACCGATGAGGCAGGTGAAATTATTTTGTTAGAAGACCAAAATCGCGCTTTATGGGACAGGCAAATGATTGATGAAGGAATTGCTCTATTAGACCATGCACTGGGATTTAACCAGCGAGGAATATATCAAATTCAGGCGGCAATCGCCTCGCTCCATGCACAAGCACCAAGCGCCGATGAGACCGACTGGTTACAGATTAGCCTATTATACGGCTCATTGGCACACCTTTCTCCATCTCCCATCATCCAACTCAACCGAGCTGTAGCAATTGCGATGGCACATGGCGCCAATAACGGGCTGGACATATTGGAAGGCTTGGCGAATGATAAGACCCTGTGTAATTATCATCTATATCATGCCACTTGTGCCGATTTATATCGGCGGGCAAATCTACCAGAAAAAGCAAAAAGGGCGTATGAACGAGCCATCGCCCTGTGTGATAATGACAGAGAAAAGTCTTTTTTGACAAAACGGTTAATTCAACTAGCTTAAAGAATAAACCTTATCTTTGTGGAGCAATTCAATCTCTGTGACCAATTCGGGCAGTTTTACCCAAACACGGTCTTCTGGAACAATCCACTTTGCCCGCAAAACATGGCGTTTATCTAATAACAACAGTCCTGTTAACCCTACCATATCATAATCTTCATGCACATCTCCGCGTGTATCGGCT
>CALDGT010000712.1 GCA_937942935.1 uncultured Chloroflexota bacterium
GTGTAATTTTAGAGTGACCCTCAATACGGGTCACTGGGTCTATGGTGATGGTCTGGGTCATAAAAAATTATCCTTTTTAAGTTAGCGGAAGGATATATGCGCTACGCGCTAATCCTTCCCTACAAATCAAATGGGATTGTAGGGTGGGATTAGGGTATTTATGCCCGTATATCCCACCAAGATGGATACACCCCTCTCCTACGGACATGATATATCATGTCCCTACAACCCACAAACACAATTATCAGGTTGTAGGGACGGCATAGTCCGCGATTAGGGGGTGGGGTTGTATTCTTCATCCAAATTTCGCTTTTATATTAGGAATTTCGCCCGCCAGCAATTGCATGATGGTCTCGCCAATTAATTTCGCCGATGGCGGACACCCCGGAATATGCACATCCACCTTCACCACCTGATGCACAGGGCGCACTTTTGGTAATAATGGCGGAATGAAACTGGTCGGCGTGCCTTGATGCTCACTGGCGTTTTCGACATACGCCCGATAATAAATTTTATCTACTGGGTATACATTCCGCATAGACGGCACATTGCCCGTCACCGCACAATCGCCCAACGCCACCAAAATGCGCGTATGAGCGCGGACATGCTGAATTTTGTGCAAGTCGTCTTCGTTGCTCACCGCCCCTTCAATGAGGGTGACATCTGCCATATCGGGGAAGATTTTGTTATCTACCAATGGGCTATACACCAATTCGATTTTATCAGCCAAATCGAGCAATACCTCATCAATATCTAAAAAGGACATGTGGCAACCCGAACAGCCATCTAGCCAAACGGTTGCAATTTTCGCTTTGCTCATTCTTCGCCCTCCCATATCGTCGAGAAGTATCTGAGGAATTGTGTATCTTTTTCCATCTCGGCAACGGCTTTACTCTTTTTGAAGAGTGCGCCTGTGGGACAAACATTGATACACTTGCCACAACTGGTACAATTTTGAGATTCTCCCCATGGTTGATTCAACTCGGTGATGACTTTGCTATTCACACCGCGTCCCATGACATCCCAAATATGCGCTCGTTCAATTTCATCCCATACACGGACACA
>CALDGT010000713.1 GCA_937942935.1 uncultured Chloroflexota bacterium
TGGCGAGACCGAAGGGGTCATCAAAATTGATGGTCAACCAGTCACGGTGCGCTGTTTGGTGGATACCTATTCGCTCTCTGCCCACGCCGATGAAGCCGAATTATTGAGTGTGGCAGAATCGTTGGATGCGGCAGAAATTATGCTGGTGCATGGCGACCCTGCCGCCCGTCATAGCCTCGCCTCACGATTACGGCAACGGAGTCGGCATGTGATGACCCCGCGCATCGGCGAGACGGCGCGTTTCGATTTTCCCAAGCGCCCGTGGGGCATCGCAAAGGTCAAAACGGGTGATAATAAAGATGCTATTAATCCAAAAGCATTGTGGGAATCGCTAAAAGGGCAAGCGGGCAACTTTTTTAGCGCACGCGAACTCTCACAAATGTGGTGGGGGACGGGTGAACGGGCAGATGAGGTCATCAAAACACTGACGGATAATTTTTATTTCGCCCAAGATTGGCGCAGAAAAGATACCTTTCAGGTACGGACAGAGGAGCAAATCCAAAAATCGCGCCGTAGTCGTGCGATTATGATGTCGTATCCAGATATTGTGGGCAAATTGGTCGTGTTGCGTGATGTGCATAACCGCCCCCACATTGCAATCGTTGTGAATGCGAATGAGGATGGATTTGAGGCAGAGGCGCAAGGCGCGAAGGGGCGACAATATACAGGCGATGCGTTGCTGTGGGTGATTGGCAAGTGGGAATCCGAAGCAGGAATGGGCATCAAGACCGCGCTGAATGCGTTATCCACCAAAATCAAGACGATTCAAGATGCCATGTTGCCATTTGATATTCGCCAACGCTTGGTCGCAGAAGCCAAACCTGTTGTGCCAAATCAACTCGTCCCAAGTGTTTTGCCAGATGGCGTTTCGCCAATAGAGGCATTATGTGCGATTGTGTGGGCAATGGCACAAGATGGCGCGACATTAGAACCCGATGGCTTGTTGCCCAAACGTGCCTTACAAGAAGGACCTGTGGAACAAAATCGCGCCCGTGAAATTGCGCTAGAATTATTTCCGCCAGAAGCCCGTTTACGCAAAGTGGGCATGGAAATTCATCGCAAACGGCTCATGCTCACATTCGATTTCCCGCAGACCGCCACACAAAGGTGGATTGACCTGATAGACCAGCTCGAAGAATCTACTGGCTGGGAGGTGCATACCACCCCCGCCACCAATCAGGGCGCATTGGGTGATGCGTTATATGAATTGTTGCCGAGTGGCGCACGGTTGGTCAAAAGCCCTTCTTATTATATTGATAAGCGCGAGGTGGTCGCCGATATTGCCGATATTTCTACCGATACCCTGT
Organism: uncultured Chloroflexota bacterium; assembly: GCA_937942935.1. Classification (GTDB taxonomy): domain Bacteria; phylum Chloroflexota; class Anaerolineae; order Aggregatilineales; family Phototrophicaceae. Next base: position 1,308 of record CALDGT010000713.1, read on the forward strand.
CTGCACTCAAAACGATGTATGCAGAATTGACCGGTTTCAAATTGATAACCCCTGTTGGCGCTTCTGCTGGCGGAAATATAGCCAGTACAAATTCATCTGCCCCTGCCCAAACCAATAAACAAATGGAAATTAATGCCGCGTATGGGGTGATAAAATTGGCATTAGCCGATAAAGGCTTGTATAAAACATCGCTCAAAGGTGGGGGCATTGTGCTAACATTCATCTCGCCACAGGTTGGGATGCGTTATCAATCCGAAATAAACACGCTATCGGCACAAACAGGGTATCCGTTGAGTATTCACCCGCACCCGAATCAGCAAGAAATTTTGGCGGTTGCGAATCGGCTAGTACGCGAAAATAGCTGGTCGCTCAAGAAAAGTATTGGGATTCATACCGATAGAGCCGAGGTGAGTGTAACCTTGTTATCTGCACCAGATGAATTGGGGCTGGTGATAGCAACAGCAGAATTTTTGGAACAAACGGGGTATGTGATGGTGGTGAATGTGGGATAGGGGTTAATTCCCCTATCCGAGAATTCTCGTGAGCAAAGGCACAATATCTTGTGGACAGTCTACAAAATTTTTTAATAAGATATTTCGCCAAACATTTGAATCTTGTTGCTTGGACAGGTTCAGCGCTTTTTGCACAATAACCTCTGAGAAAAACTTCTTCCCATAGATGTGCAGACGATAATTATCCTTTGTTTGTTGATTAAATTGGCTTACCAAGTGGTCATATTCATCAAGTACGGCATCTGGATTAAATTGGTTTGTCCACAAGGTTAATTGTTGGCGGATTTCTTGCTTATCGGGCATAGGCGATTTGATTAAAGAACGTGGATTCGGATAATTATCACCAATTAATCCGCGCTCCACGAACACATGCCACAAAGCGCCCCGCTTTAGCCAATCAGATTTATGCTTATCTATGATAGTCCTCATATTGGATTCATTATCATTCTGCGGGATAAGGTGGATTAATTCATCAGGGTCAATAAAATAATTCTCAATCGTCCAACGTGGCAATATCAGCAAATTTGGGTAGCGGGTGATTAAATCATCAATTTGCTTTTGTGATAAAGCATCTCTATCAACCAACCCCCAAATATGTTGCTTATTCTGTTGTAATTCGGAGTACACTTTTGATTTACCGCCAACATCCATCACTTTCACTTGTGAACGCCAACTTTTCCAGCGTAAATCCATAAATTTTTCGATGACGAACTTATCAATATCTCCCTCTACAGCCAACCCATAGGGGATAATACCCAAATTCCAGTCTATCATACTGTCTCCAACTGCCCTAAATCAATCCGTTTAGAATCATAAAATTCTTCGCGCATTTCGCGTGAGTGCGATGCGATAATTAATTGACCATTGCGCTCATGTATCAGTCTCTCTAATTCATGTATAAAATGCCGTTGCAAACTTTCATGCAGATGCAAATCGGGTTCATCAATCAGCACTATTCCCCCTGGCATCAACCCACGAGATACC
>CALDGT010000714.1 GCA_937942935.1 uncultured Chloroflexota bacterium
GGCAGTTTGTTAAGAAGCTTTTTTAACCACACTCATTGGCGAAGAGGTGAAATTTTGTTTAATATTCTTCGATATGCTACGCTCCGAAAATGACCTTGAAAAACTTGTTTGAGTATTTTGAATAAACATCTCTGGATTATCTTCTTTTAGGATAATCCAGATGATTTAATGACCCTTTTAATTAACGGCGGGATAAGACTTCCCGCCGCAATTTTTGTTTTAGTTATCGAGAGAGCATCATGAAACGCACAAAATACATCTTCTGTACAGGCGGTGTTGTTAGTTCAGTGGGGAAGGGCGTCACAGCTGCGGCAATTGGTCGTTTGTTAAAAGCACGCGGTTTCAAAGTCGCTATTCAAAAATTAGATCCATATCTCAATGTTGACCCCGGTACCATGAGTCCATACCAACATGGCGAGGTTTTCGTCACCATAGATGGTGCAGAAACAGACCTTGACTTAGGTCACTATGAACGTTTTACCGATGAAAATTTGACTCGCGCTTGTAATGTCACTGCGGGACAAATTTATAGCAGTGTCATCGAAAATGAACGTAAAGGGGCATTTTTGGGTCGCACCATTCAGGTCATCCCTCATATTACTGATGAAATTAAAGATCGCATCATGCTTGTTAGTACCGAAAGTGATGCTGATGTCGTGATTGTCGAAGTTGGCGGGACGGTTGGTGATATTGAAGGACAGCCATTCTTAGAAGCTATTCGTCAAGTTAAAATGAGCCTTAAAAAACGTGATACACTCTATGTTCATGTCACGTTTTTGCCTTATATTGGCGCAACAGGCGAGTTAAAAACAAAACCCACTCAGCATAGTGTTCGTGAATTGCGAAGCGCGGGTATTCAACCAAATGTCATCATTGCCCGTACAGACCATCCTGTAAGCAAAGATTTGATTAAAAAATTGGCGCTGTTTTGCGATGTGGATGAAAATGCCGTTATTCCACTAGAAACAATTGATTTGCTATACGATGTACCGTTGGTCTTAGAAGATGCTGGCTTGGGCGATTACTTGGTCGAAGAACTCAAGCTAGAGCAAGTTCACACTCCAGATTTAGCTTCTTGGCGCGAGATGAGTAAGCGGATGCACTCTGCCAAAGAAACCGTGAAAATTGGGCTTGTAGGCAAATATGTAGAATTGCATGATGCCTATATGAGCGTCAAAGAAGCCACATTTCATGCCGCCAGCGCACATCATCATAAACTTGAAATTGTTTGGATAGATTCTGATAAAGGTCTCGATACCAATAACTTGCGTGGATTAGATGGAATTCTTGTCCCCGGTGGATTTGGGTATCGTGGTGTTGAAGGTAAAATAGCTACTGCAAAATTTGCACGCGAAAATCGTGTGCCATATTTGGGGTTATGCTTGGGGATGCAAGTCATGTCTATTGAATTTGCGCGTCATGTCTTGGGATTAGAAGATGCGACCAGTTCAGAATTTGAAGTACCAAGCAAAAACAACATTATTGACCTGATGCTTGACCAACGCGGAAAATTAGGACGAGGTGGGACAATGCGTTTGGGCTTATATCCATGTGTCTTAAAACCAAATACGGTAGCGGCATCGGCTTATGATGATGTACCAATGGTTCAAGAACGACATCGGCATCGTTTTGAATTTAATAATACCTATCGCCCAATGTTTGAAGAACATGGCATGGTTTTCAGTGGATTAAGTCCAGATGAATTATTGGTTGAAATTGTCGAGTTAAAAGACCATCCATTCATGGTTGGGGTGCAATTCCACCCAGAATTCCAAAGCAGACCAAATCAACCTCATCCGTTATTTTATGCGTTTATAGAGGCGATTATCAAGCAAAAACAAGCGCAGATTGTTCGCCAATCAGAATCTTAGAGGTAACGATAATGAAATTAGAAAATTTTATTCACGCAATTCCCAAAGTTGAACTTGGCATTCGATTTGAAGGTGCAGTTCGTAAGCAGATTTTGCTAACAATTGCAGAGCAAAATGATATTCCAGATAAAATCAAACGGTTTAGTGATTGGTCTGGGTTGCTCGAAAAACCCGATTATAAGCGCCTTGACGAAATTATTCGCATGGTAACAACTTGGTGGCAATATCCAGAAGACTTCTCACGTATGGCATATGATGTTGGCGTGATGTTAGCACGCGAGAACGTGAAATATGCTGAAGTCCTTATTAATCCTACGCTTCTGCTTCCACAAGCAAATATGTCGGTAGATGAATTGCTCGAAGCCATCAATGATGGTCGTGACCGGGCTATGCGTGGGTGGGGTGTGCGGTTAGAATGGATTTTAGTCGCCCCGCGTGATGAACCCCGTAAATTTGAAGACCTTGTTCGGTGGACAACTAGCACTGTTGCCCGTCGGAATAGTGTTGTTGCAGTAGGTTTAATAGGTAAAGAAGAACCACTTTCTCCAAATCCTTTTGAACGGTCTATTACTCTTGCTAATAAAAAGGATTTGCCAATTGTCGTACAAGCTGGTCATCATCAAAAAGCAGATGGTATTTTGCAGGCGCTTAAAGATTTTTCACCTAGTCGTATTTTAGATGCGTGGGGCTTGGTAGATGCACCCAATGCGATTAATCAAATTTTAGAACGAGAGATTACTATCACAACGAGTATTAGTCGTGCATTACATTCTGATTGGGTGAAGAAATATACCGATTATCCTTTAGCTGATTTGGTCAAAAAGGGAATCAAGCCAGTTATTAGTGCAGATATGCCTACTTACTACAAATCTACACTCACAAATGAGTATACAAATGTGGTTCAACACTTAGATATGTCGTTGGAAGATTTAGAAGAATTGGCATTAAATGCAGTTGCTAGTAGCTTTTTATCGCCATTAGACAAGTCAGAGATGATAGAGCAATTTGCATCGGCATATGCACAGTTGAAAGAAGACATTGTAACGGAATAAAAACGAGGGCTAATTAGCCCTCACTGAACTTTGGCTTTTTTTGTAAAAAAGGATGTTTCTGGTATGAATTATTTAT
>CALDGT010000715.1 GCA_937942935.1 uncultured Chloroflexota bacterium
AAGAAAACCAAATCGCCGCCATCCGCGCATGGTTAGCGCAAGGCGATGTCGATGCCATCATCCTCGCCCCCGTGATTGAAAGCGGTTGGGATGCCGTTTTACAAGAAGCCGCCGATGCAGGTGTGCCAGTTGTCATCGTTGACCGTAACGTGGATGCAGATGAATCCTTATATGTGACCCGCGTTTCTTCTGACTTCGTGCATGAAGGTCGTTTAGCCGCCGCATGGTTGGTTCAAGAAACCTCTGGCAATTGCGGTATCGTTGAATTGTACGGGACCGTTGGTTCTGCCGCCGCCGAAGACCGTCACACTGGTTTCGTGGAAGTGATTAGCTTGTTTGCCAATATGCAAATTATCCAATCGCAAACTGGCAACTTCGTCCGCACCGAAGGTAAACAAGTGATGGCTGGTATCCTCGCCGCCGCCGACCCCACCACCATCTGCGCTGTCTTTGCACACAATGATGATATGGCAATTGGCGCAATCGAAGCTATCAAAGAAGCTGGTTTAGTCCCCGCCGAAGATATTTTGATTGTCTCCGTAGATGCTATCCCCGACATTTTCAATTCATTAGATGCTGGCGAAACCAATGCCACCGTCGAATTAAGCCCATTCATGGGTGGACCAGCCTTTGATGCAGTGGTCGCTTACTTGAATGGTGAAGAACTCCCCAAATGGATTCCAGTTGGTGGCGGACTCTATACCTCCCGCGCCGATTATGATGCTGACCGTTAAACCGACAGCCCACTAAATCTACATGAATGAGAGGGGCAAATAGCCCCCTCTCATCACAGGTTAGGATAACTCCAATGACAACAAACCCACAGCAAATGACCCCTTTGTTAGAAGTCAAAGGGCTTACGAAAACTTTCCCATCTACCGTTGCCCTTTCTGAGGTAGATTTCACCCTCCTCGCTGGGGATGTGCATGTCTTGGTGGGAGAAAATGGGGCAGGAAAATCTACCCTCATCAAGCTCATCACGGGTGTGCATCGCAAAGATGCAGGGACAATTTTATTAGAGGGCAAAGAGATAGACCCGCGTAGCCCACGCCATGCTCAGGAACTGGGGATTAGCACTGTTTATCAAGAAGTGAACCTCATCCCTACCCTATCGGTTGCAGAGAATATCTTTTTGGGCAGACAACCCCTGCGCTGGGGCATGATTAACATGCGGGCAGTTGAACGTCAAGCCAAACAATTGCTCAAAGATTTTAATGTAGATATAGATGTCACACGCAATTTATCTTCTTATTCAGTTGCCATTCAACAAATTGTCGCCATCGTGCGCGGGGTAAGCCTTTCGGCAAAAGTCCTCATTTTGGATGAACCCACCTCTAGCTTAGACCATCACGAAGTCGAAATGCTTTTTTCGGTGATTCGGTCATTACAAGCGCGGGGCATCGGCATCATCCTCATCACGCACTTTTTAGACCAAGTTTATGCCATCGCCACCCGCATCACGGTTTTGCGTAATGGCAAAAAAATTGGGGAGCATTTGGTATCGGAATTGCCCAGAGTGCAACTCATCACCGAAATGCTCGGCAAAGAATTAACCAAAGATTCAGACGAACAAGACGAAAATGCCATATCCAAACATGCCAACAGCGAAACATTCCTCAAAGTGAACGGATTCGCTCGTAAAGGCACAATAGAGCCATTTGACCTCGAAATTCGGCGAGGCGAAATTGTTGGCTTGGCGGGGTTATTGGGGTCTGGTCGGACAGAAGTGGCGCATCTCATTTTTGGGGTCGAACAAAATGATAAAGGCGAAGCCTATGTGAATGGCAAGCCTGTCAACATCAAGTCACCACGCCAAGCCATCCGACACGGATTTGCTTTGTGTCCAGAAGACCGCAAAATCGAGGGCATCATCGGCGATTTGAGTGTCCGCGAAAATATCATCCTCGCATTACAAGCAAAAATGGGTTGGTTTAATTATTTATCACGCCAAAAACAAAATGAATTTGCGAATCAGATGATTAAAGCCCTTAGCATCGCCACACCCAACGCAGAAAAACCCGTAAAAGAACTGTCGGGGGGCAATCAACAAAAAGTAATCTTGGCACGTTGGCTCATTGCGAATCCAGACTTCCTTATATTAGATGAACCAACACGCGGGATTGATGTCGGCGCACATGCAGAAATCATCCAAATTATCAAACGGCTTGCCAATGAAGGCAAAGCCATGCTCATCATTTCATCGGAATTAGCCGAAGTGGTGGAGTATAGCGACAGGGTGATGATTTTGCGTGACCGCAAAAAAGTGCGCGAATTAGAAGGCAACGACATCAACGAAAATACTATTATGAAAGCAATAGCGACAGACTAGGCACGATTGATTAGTCATCGCTAGGAGGCAAACATGAACGTAGAAGGACAACAAGCGAATCCTGCCAAAAGTGGTCTTGAGGGCATCAAAACCCTAGCCATTTCTGTGAGCAGTTCGCGCCTGTTTTGGACAGGTTTAGCATTATTCATCATTTTGCTGGTTGACCTGATGATTTCGCCAAACTTTTTTGAAATTCGGTTGGTGAATGACAGGTTGGTCGGCAGTATCGTCAACATTTTAGATAATTCTGCGCCTTATGCGTTGCTTGCCATCGGCATGACCCTCGTGATTGCGACCAAAGGCATTGATTTATCTGTTGGGGCGGTCATGGCAATTTGCGCCGCCGTCGCAGTTACACTCATCAAACAATATGAAGCAGGTGCAACAGAATTTTATTATCAACCCGGTTTTGTCATCCTCATCACCATTGGGGTTGGGGCAATCTGTGGCTTGTGGAATGGGATTCTCATCGCCTTCCTCAATTTACAACCAATTATCGCAACGCTGATTCTGATGGTGGCGGGGCGTGGTGTCGCCCAGTTGATTACCAACGGGCAATCACCAACCTTCACCAACGATACACTCGCTTTCATTGGGCGGGGTGTGGTTTGGGGTGTCCCCTTCCCCATTTATATCGCCTTTGTCGTCCTCATCTTTGTAACCCTCTTGGTTAGGCGTACCGCGTTGGGATTGCTGATTGAATCGGTGGGGGTCAATGACCGCGCCAGTTATTATGCAGGCATTCAAGCCAATGCGATTAAAGTTTTTGTATATGTTTTATCGGGGGTATGCGCGGCGATTGCGGGCATGATTGTGGCGGGCGAAGTGAAATCCGCAGACCCACACAAAGCAGGGTTATTCAGCGAATTAGATGCAATTTTGGCGGTGGTCATCGGCGGGACATCCCTTTTGGGCGGACGGTTCTATCTGTTCCTCAGCGTGATGGGGGTGCTTATCATTCAAAGTATGTTGGCGGGGTTATATGTAAGCACCTTACACCCGACCACCAATCTGGTTGTGAAAGCGGTTGTGGTTTTAGCGGTGTTATTGCTTCAATCGCCAGAATTTAGACGATTTATCTCACAGCCATTTGGAAAACTCAGTAGGAGGCGCAGATGAAATCTCGGTTTATACCCTTATTAATGACCTTTATCGTGTTTGCGGCGATGTATCTGTTTGCCTATTCTCGGTTTTCGAGCTTTGGGTCTATGCGGATTGTCGGAAATTTATTGCGAGATAATGCGTACTGGGGCATCGCCGCCATCGGCATGACCTTTGTGATTATCTCTGGTGGCATTGACCTATCGGTGGGGTCTGTGATTGCCTTCACTGGCGTGTTTTGTGCGCTGATGATTGGGCGAAATGGTTGGGAGCCAATTCCGACCTTCATCGTCATGCTGACCATCGGCACAATTTTTGGCGCAACAATGGGAATGCTCATTCATTATTTCAAAATACCGCCATTCATCGCCACGCTATCGGGGTTATTTTTGGCGAGGGGCATGGCGTATGTCTTATCTACCGATTCTATCCGCATAGACCATCCTTTTTATGAATCGGTATCGAAAATTGTGTATATCTTCCCAGATAAAGGGCGCTTCACATTTGCGGCAGGTGCATTTTTAATCGTGCTGTTCATCGGCATTTTTGTGGCACATTTCACACGATTTGGGCGCAATGTGTACGCAGTCGGTGGAAATTCGGACGCGGCATTGCTGTTAGGCGTGCCAATTGGTCGGACAACGGTCATGATTTACGCGCTCAGTAGCTTTTTGGCGACATTAGCGGGGATTATTTTATCGCTATCCAAGCAATCGGGCGATTCAACCATCGCAGTTGGGTTAGAATTAGATGTAATTGCCGCCGTTGTCATTGGTGGCACATTATTGACAGGAGGTGTTGGGTATATCATCGGCACATTCATCGCGGTGATGACGCTCGGCACAATCCAAACCTATCTCACGCTCGATGGCTCACTCACCCCGTGGTGGATTAAAATTGTGATTGGCGTTTTATTATTCTCATTTGTCGGGTTACAAAAATTACTGAGCAGTCGTCGTGGATTGAGATTATTTAATTTTGGGCGAGAGCATAACGAAGTACAGCAGAGCGCATAGCTAAGGGTCAGTATGAAATCATCAGATAAAAAAGTCACGCTGAATGATGTCGCAGAATTATCTGGCGTGTCTTATCAAACCGTTTCACGAGTCATCAATAATCATCCGAGTGTGGCAGAAGAAACCCGCCAGCGCGTGCTTGGGGCAATCCAGAATCTGAATTATCACCCCAACCGCGCCGCGCGGAGTTTGGTAACAAATCGATCAGATACGATAGCCATTATCAGCTTTGGGACTAGCTTTTATGGACCGGGGCAAATGGTCTCGCATATCACGCATAACGCCAAAGAAAGCGGGTATCGGGTATCGCTGAGTACCGTTGAACACTTAGAATGGTCAGAGGTGAAAGCGGCAATTGATGATTTACACGAGCATCTGATAGACGGCATTATCATGATTGCGCCCATCATCTCCGATTTTATGCACGAAATCCGCGCATTAATTGGCGATATTCCCTTCATTCAAATCGATACCAAACCGCATGAAGGGGTTGCGTCTGTGGTCATTGAGCAGGCGCATGGCACAAAATTGGCAGTTGAGCATCTGATTCAATTGGGACATCGTGATATTGCCGAAATTAGCGGACCTTTGAACTGGTATGATGCCATTATGCGTCATCAAAGCTGGATAGCCACCATGAAATATCATAACCTGCCCCATCACATGAGTATAGAGGGCAATTGGTCGGCACAAAGCGGGTATGAGGGGCTTCGTGCGCTGGTCAAATCGGGCGCAAAGTTCACAGGATTGGGGGTAGAAAATGACCAAATGGCATTGGGGGCGATGTCGGCGCTGACCGAAGTGGGTTTGCGCGTGCCAGATGATGTTTCGGTGGTCGGGTTTGATGATATTCCAG
>CALDGT010000716.1 GCA_937942935.1 uncultured Chloroflexota bacterium
ATTGTGATTGGACGTGACCATCTCGATAGCGGGTCTGTGGCGAGTCCGAATCGGGAAACCGAAGCCATGAAAGACGGTAGTGATGCCATTGCCGATTGGGCGCTACTCAACGCGATGATTAATGCCGTAGGTGGCGCGACATGGGTCAGTATTCATCATGGTGGTGGTGTGGGCATTGGCTATAGCATCCACGCGGGGCAAGTCATCGTAGCAGATGGCACACCCGAAGCCGAAAAACGCCTGATGCGTGTGTTGACCACCGACCCCGGGATGGGTGTGGTGCGTCATGCCGATGCGGGATATGAAGAAGCGATCGACTTTGCAAAATCACATGGCATCAAGATTCCGATGATGCGATAATGGGGAGTTTATCCATGCTCAAGCGATTATTTTTCACCGCGTTTTGCATATTGATGGTTTTTTCTGCCATCGGCACATCGGCACTCACTGCCACCCCCACCCCTACCTCAACACCCGACCCATTGTTAGATGAATTGGTCGCCATTTGGGATGAAGCCGATAGCAGTGATAATTTTGATACTGCGCTGGAACAATACACCGCTATCATCGAAGCCAACCCGACCAGCAGTATGGCGTATGCGTATCGTGGGCGGGCATATAGCGCCATTCAAGATTATGCCAGTGCCATTGCCGATGTCGAAACCGCGCTCACATTAGATGAAAATAACGCGGTTGCCTATTTTGTCTATGGCAACATTTACCGCGCATTTGGTGATTTAGAAAATGCGGTTGCTTCTTATAACCAAGCAACCCAAGCCGACCCGTTATTTACAATCGCCTATATCAACCGCGCCACTGTGTATCGGTTATTGAATGAGGATGAACTGGCACTCGCCGATTATAACCAAGCTATCGAAATTGAACAGAATTACCTCGCCTATTATAACCGTGGCATTTTATACAGTGATTTAGGTTTCTTAGAAGACGCAGTTGCCGATTATACCCAAGCCATCGCGCTCAATCCAGCTCATGCCAGTTCTTATTTCAATCGGGGCAATGCCCAACGGCAATTAGGCAATTTTGACCAAGCCATCACCGATTTTGAAAAAACCATCGAAATTAACCCCACTCATCAAAGAGCATGGACAAATTTGGGCAGTTTATACTTTGAACTGGGCGAATACGAAACCGCTATCCCTTATTTTGATGAAGCCATCCGCATTGAGCCGTATGATGAAATTGCGTATTACAATCGCGGTTATGCCTATAAAGAACTGGGGAATTTTGAGCAAGCACTCGCCGATTATAGCCAAGCCATCAACCTTGACCCCACTTTTGTGAATACCTACCTCAATCGGGGGACACTCTACCGCGAAATGGGTGAATATGAATTGGCAATTGCCGATTACACCGAAGCCATCACCTTTGAACCGACATTTTTGCTGGCATATAACAATCGCGGGATTGCTTATGCCGAATTTGGCGAGTATGAACTGGCTATCGAAGATTATAACACCGTGATTTTATTGGATGAGTTTTATGCGCCTGTCTATATCAATCGGGCGATTTCGTATGCGTATCTCGGTCAGGTAGCAGATGCCGAAGCCGATTTAGCCACTTATATCGAATTGGGCGGTAAAATCGATGAGCAAAACGAAGCCTTTTTTACCGCGCTTGGCATCACTTTACCAAAAGAATAGAGGATGACTCATGAATATAGATACCCTGATTATCCATGCTGACCAACTTGTCACCTGTGCCAGCGATAGCAAACCCAAACGCGGGGCGCAAATGCGCGATTTGGGGATTATCAAAGATGGTGCAATTGCCATTCATCACGGAAAAATTGTAGATGTGGGCAAGACAAGCGATTTATACCCCAAATATCAAGCCATTGATGTCATAGATGCAACGCGCAGTGTGGTTTGTCCGGGTTTTGTAGATTGCCATACCCACACTGTTTATGCGGGCAATCGGTTTGATGAATTTGAAAAACGGATTGAAGGCAAATCCTATATGCAAATTTTGGGCGAAGGTGGTGGCATTTTGAACACTGTCAAGACCACCCGCCAAGCCAGCCAATCCGACCTTGTGAGACAAGCGCGGTCTCGGATTAATATTATGCTACGGCATGGCACAACCACCGCCGAAATCAAGACAGGCTATGGTCTGAATACCGATACCGAAGCCAAAATGCTCTCTGCAATCATCGCGCTCGACCAAATTCACCCCATGCGAATCATTCCAACATTCATGGGCGCACATGCCATCCCGCCCGAATTCAAAAGCCCTCAAGCGTATGCCGATTATCTCATCGAAGAAACACTCCCCGCCATTTATGGGGTATACAATGACTCGCATTATGATTTTCCGTTGGCGATGGATGTTTTTTGTGAGCAAGGCGTGTTCGATTTAGCCACCACCCAGCGCCTGCTCACCATCGCAAAAGAACGCTATGGCATGACGCTCAAAATTCACGCCGATGAATTTGTATCGTTGGGCGCTGTCCCGATGGCGATTCAGATGGGCGCGTATTCGGTAGACCATTTAGATGTCACCCCAGAATCTGAATTGATTCAATTGGCAAAATCGGATACGGTTGGCGTATTCTTGCCCGCCGTGAATTTTAATTTGGGCAACACTCATTATGGAAATGCCCGCGCATTGATTGATAACGGCGGGATTATGGCGCTGGCAACCGACCTCAATCCGGGGTCTGCACCTACCCCAAATCTGATGATGGTCACGGCGATTGCCTGTCGGTATCAAAAATTACACCCCGCAGAAGCGATGAATGCTATCACCATCAATGCCGCCTGTGCATTGGGATTAGAGCGCGTGGTGGGGTCAATTGAAGTGGGCAAACAAGCCGATATTGTCATCACCGACACCGATGATTATCGCGCCCTTGTACACGATTTTGGTGCAGATTTGGTCAGCAATACCATCATCAAAGGACAAGTGGTATGGAACAGATCATTTTAGATGGGGATAATCTCACCATTGAGCAAGTGATTGCAGTTGCTTATGGTGAGCCGAATAACCCGCGTGTGGTCATCGGCGAAAATGCCCAAAAATTGGTGACTCGCGCCGCCGATGCTGTTCAAAAATTGTTGGCAGATGGTGTGATTGCGTATGGCATCACAACGGGATTCGGCGCATTCAAAGATAAGCTCATCCCGCCAGAAGATGTCGAATTGCTTCAATATAACATCATAGTCAGTCATGCTGTCGGGATTGGCGACCCGTTTGATATTCCTACCACCCGCGCCATCATGCTCATTCGCGCCAATACGTTGGCAAAAGGGTATTCTGGCATCCGATTAAGCACCTTGCAATTGTTGGTGGATATGCTCAATGCGGGTGTGCATCCCGTCATCCCCGAAAAAGGCTCTTTAGGCGCGAGTGGCGACCTTGCGCCGTTGGCGCACATGGCGCTCCCCCTCATCGGCGAAGGTGAAGCGATTTATCGTGGTGAAAAATTAGATGGCAAGACTGCTATGTCACGGGCGGGGCTGAATCCGATAAAACTTGCCGCCAAAGAAGGACTCGCGCTCACCAACGGCACAACCATCATGTGCGCGATTGGTGTATTAGAAACCGTCCGCGCCGAAATGATAAACGCCACAGCCGATATTGCAGGTTGCCTGAGCCTAGAAGCCTTACACGGCACACCCCTCGCCTTTGACCCACGTATTCATGCCCTGCGCCCATTTCCGCGCCAGATTGAATGTGCCAACCATCTGCGAAAATTATTAAACGGTAGCACATTCACCCGCACATACGACCCCAAAAATGTCCAAGATGCCTATACCCTGCGTTGTATCCCCCAAGTTCACGGCGCGGTGCGTGATGCGATTGCGTATGCGCGGTGGGTTTTTGAAATTGAACTGAATGCCGTCACCGATAATCCGTTGCTTTTTATAGATGATGCTACAGGCGCGATAGAAGTCATTTCTGGCGGGAATTTTCATGGTGAACCGTTGGCGATTGCGATGGATTATTTGTGTATCGCCATGAGTGAACTTGGGAATATCAGCGAAAGGCGGATTATGCGCCTGATTGATGAAGCCAGGAATAGCCGAGGTGGCCAGGTTGCGCGGGCTGA
>CALDGT010000717.1 GCA_937942935.1 uncultured Chloroflexota bacterium
TACAACCGCGCATTTTCAAACGCTACTGCCGCTTGACTGGCGAATGTGGTGAGCAATTCAACATCTTCTTGGACATAAATTGTGCCATCTTTTTTGTTGATGACTTCTAGCACACCGATGATCGTCTCTTTTGCGACCAGTGGCACAGCGAGGATGGATTGTGTGCGGAAATTGCCTTCGGTGACTTCACCTTGCCAGCCCTTATCGCTGGATGTGTCATTCGAGATGACTGGTTTGCCTGTTTTTGCAACACGCCCAACCAACCCAAAACCCGCTTCGAGACGTTTTCCGATAAGTTCTTGACCCGTCCCGCCAATGACCACCTTAAATTCGAGGTCACCAGACCCATCTTCCACCACTAGTAACAATGACCCTGCTTCTGCATTCAAAATGTCTACAGCAGAAGTCGTGATGAGGCGGAGCAACTGCTCGACATCACTTTCGATTGCCACCAATTGACGACTAATATCGTTTAATGCCGCTAATTGACGGGCGCGGACATTTGTCTCGATGAATAAGCGTGTCCGTTCCAATGCTGTTGCCGAGAGCGCCCCGACATCCCCAAAGATTTTGAGTTGCTCTTGGTTATAACGATGTTCGGGGTCTGAATCGCCAACGGCTAATAAGCCGAGTGTCCGTTGACCAACCGAAAGGGGGACAGCCATCCAGCCTTTTGTGGTGGTGCTTTCGCTATGATAGGCGTAATTATAGCGTTTCATAATTGCGCCATAGTCTTCTATCAAGCGGGGTTGAGAGGTACGGATAATCTCTGTATAGAGGTCGTTTCCAATTAACCAGTTCTTGTTCTCATATTGTTCGTAGCGTGTTTCATTTTCTAAGAAAAACGCATAATAGAGTTGTTCTTGTTGGGCATCCGATAGCACCACATAAAAATAGGGTGACTCGAATAATTTATCAATTTGGGCGCTGACCAATTCGAGTAAGTCGTTCAACGAAATACTAAAGTTGATGGCTTGACTAACCTGACCCAACACATCTAATTCACGTACACGCCGTTCTAGTGAGCGAATAACATTGGCGCGTTCAATGCCAATCGCAAGTTGCGATGACAAACTGCCAATAAATCGTAATTGTTCATGGGTATATGCCCCAATGCCAGAACGTGGTTTGCCGATACATAAAAACCCATTCAAACGCTCATTACCAGTAAGCGGAGCGATGATGAGGGTTTGTAAAATATCGAGGCGCGGTTTATCTATTCGCAATTCAGGCGGATATGGACGAGAACTTTCGAGATAAATGATATTCTCTTTGGTCAGATAATCTTTGATGCCACTATTTTCGCCAAAATAGATATCTGTTTCGGGTGGGTTGCCATGTGCGATATAGGTTTTGCTCACAGAGCTATATAAAAAGATGAAATTATTGACTGGCAACAAAATTTCTTCAACGGCATCTTTGTACTCTGCCAGCATAATATCGGCATCCGATAGGGTGGTGAGTTTTTGCGAAAAACTTTCTAATCTGGATTGATAATTACGCCGTGTGCGGTAATAGATGGTATCTATTTGGCTTTGTAAAAAGTTTCGCACAGGCGTAAACAAGACGGCGATGAAGAACACCACTGCGATGATGATGAATGGGTTATCTGGGCGAATGATGTCTGAGGCGAGGAGGGTTGCCCCCAAAACGAGCAACATATACCCAATCATGAGCGCGACCAGCAAAATGGTATAGGTAATGCCTGCGCTGATGGCGCGTTCTGTATCGAAGAACCGATTTTGGATGAGCGCGTATGCCACACTAAGGGCGGGGGTAATCATGAAAGGCATGATGGCTTCCACACTAAATGGCAGACCACCAACCCCGCCGATAAATTGTGCAATCCGTGTCACCCCCCACAAAATGGCAGGGGCTGTGGCTAAAGTTAACCCAATAATAACCACATTGGCTTGGTCACGCTGTAATGCGGTGAAGGCAAAGCGCCGATGATAGAAAATGAGAGAAATGACCAAAACAACCATCCCGACCACAATCGAAATACCTGCGGTTTGAGCAGTGGGGGGGAGGGGAATGGGGGGATTGTTGGGATATGAGAATAATGTAATTCCTAAGATGACTAGCCCAACAACCACAGGTACGAATGCTAATTGTGGGTTTTTGGCGACAAATCCCATTTTTAGTGGGAAGATGATGCCAAGTGTGATGAGAATTGCCCCTATCATCACACCAGAAGTATGACTGAGCCAATCAAAGGTGTGTGTTGTGGCAAGGTCAAACAAACTCGCCATGAATAACGATAAAAATAAGTTCCCCAAAATAGCGACAAATGCTGATGGGTCACGATAACGCAAATACAACACACCAAATGAGATGAGTAGTACAAATATGCCCGATAAATATGGGGTGACAAAAAGCGCGATGAAGTCGCTATCTGGAAATTCGCCCAAACGAAATGTGACCTGACATTCTGCCCGATTGGTGACGGAATCGGCAGGCGAACACGAGACGATGCCAGTACGCGGGGTAGGATATGTTTTGACATCATAATCGAATGTCACTGTCACTCTATCACCAATACTACGGCGCACTAAAAAGTCATTTAATGCCTGATACCGCCCCGTACTTGGGGTGCTATTTGATTGAATGGGGGTATTGTCTATGGCAAGAATGCGGTCTCCCGCGCGGAGTCCTGCCGCCAACCCATTCCATAAGTCGTTTCCGTTGGGTTGCCCGCCATTGACGGTCATGGTGTGGTTAATCATCACCCCCAAAAAGGGTTGGTTACGCCATGTAAATGCCAATAACAGATAAGCAACAAACGCGGCAACTGTCAATAAACTGGCAATCACTAAAATTGCCAACCGAAGCCGAACTGCATTTGGATTCAAAACTTGTTTCGGTAACGCTGTGGGTTGTGCAAGCATTTATCAATTCCCACTCAATAATGACCTGTCTAATGTGAGCAATTCTAACATATCTTTTGCCGTTATACTACCAATTCTAAGACATTTGTCTGTGAAGCCTATCATATCCACGTTATAATGAGAGAAAATCTCTTTTTAGCATAGGATTTATGGGATGAAAAAAAATATACGCATTTTAATTGCCAAACCCGGACTCGATGGTCATGATAGAGGCGCGAAAGTGATTGCCCGCGCCCTGCGTGATGCTGGTTTCGAGGTGATTTATACAGGATTACGCCAAACCCCAGAGATGATTGCCGAAGCCGCCTTGCAAGAAGATGTGGATGTGGTCGGTTTGAGCATTCTCAGTGGCGCACACATGGCACTTGTGCCAAAAATCCGCGAAGTGATGAATGCGAATGAATTGGGCGATGTGCCGATTATTTTGGGTGGAATTATCCCCGATGAAGATAAACCTGCCCTCGAAGCGATGGGTGTTCAGGGGATTTTTGGACCGGGTACAAACACCGAACTCATTGTGAATAAAATTTATGCCATTGTGGGCGATAAGAGCGCATAACCCACATGGATGATATTGTAACTGCAATTTTGAATGGCAGTCGGCGGGCGGTGGCACGGTTGCTCACATGGGTGAGCGATGAATCGCCACAGGCAACACCTGTTTTGACTGCACTTTTTCCGCATACAGGCAAGGCTTGGGTGATTGGTGTGACAGGTGCGCCCGGCACAGGCAAAAGCTCTTTGGTCAACAGCCTTGCAAAGGCGTATCGCGCACAAAATTTATTGGTCGGGATTATCGCCGTAGACCCCACCAGCCCATTTACGGGTGGGGCAATTTTGGGCGATAGAATTCGTATGCGCGATTTATCTGGCGATAGCGGGGTGTTCATCCGTAGTATGGCGACTCGTGGCAGCTTGGGCGGGTTGGCGCGGACAACTCGTGATGCAATTCGTGTCTTAGACGCGGCTGGTTTTGATATTATCTTGGTCGAGACTGTTGGGGCAGGGCAAAGTGAAGTGGATATTGTCCGCACTGCTCATACAACATTGGTGGTCGAAGCACCCGGTTTGGGGGATGAAGTCCAAGCCATCAAAGCAGGGATTTTAGAGATTGCCGATGTATTGGTGGTGAATAAAGCCGATAGACCGGGCGCACATAAAACGGTGAGCGCCTTGCGGATGATGTTGGATATTGGGCATCCATCTAGCCGAACACACATGACCACACATCATGGACAATTGCTCGAAGTTCAACCAGTAGAGACATCTTATGCAAATGAGCCAATATGGATTCCGCCTGTTTTGCAAACAATTGCCACCGATGAAAATGGGATTGCCGAGTTGGTCATTGCGATTCAAAAACATCGTGAATTTATTCAACTGCATGGATTATCTGAACCATTAGAACGCCAACGGATAGAGATTGAATTACACGAGCGTCTACGCGAGGCACTTATCCAACGGGTGTTACAAACTGCTTCATCTGATTATTTGCTAGATGTCATGAATCAAGTTCAAACCCGTCAATTAGACC
>CALDGT010000718.1 GCA_937942935.1 uncultured Chloroflexota bacterium
ATTGGGATTATCACGCATGAGTTGAGCAATATCCCCATTAAATTCCACCACAATATCCAATTCCCCTCCCGCCAAATAATCTTGCCCAATATCCCCAACAATCACAACTTGCTTCAGTTGAGTCATCAGAAAATCGCGGGCTTCTTCTAGATGTACCACGTTTACAGTATTCGGCGAGTATCCGAGCATCAATAAAATAATTCCAAGTGCCAAATTATAATCATCCAACATCCCCACACGCCCTTTGAATTGAGGGGCAAATAAATCACGCCAACTGGTTAATTCGCGCCCTGTTTTTTGGATGTTATACCCAATGCCAATTGTTCCCCATTGGTATGGGACACTATAGCGATTTTGCGGGTCATAAGTTGGGTTAGAAAATTCTGGGGCAAGATTGGCTAAATTTGGGATATTTTGATGATTCAACCGCGCCAATAACCCTTCGTTTCGCATGAGGGGGATGAGCGTGTTAGATGGCACAACAAGGTCATAAGCAGACCCTATTCGCAAATTATTGAGCAACACATCATCATTATCGAACTCGTCATAGCGGATTTTTACGCCATATCGCTCCTCAAATTGAGTGAGCAATTGTGGCGCAATATAAGTCCCCCAGTTATAAATCGCTAATTCGCGTTGTGGCGGTGAAGTTGGTGTGATGGTGACAGATGCAGATTGTGATACACACCCGACTAAACAAAAAATAATGCCCATTTTCAATAATTTTATTATGCTGATTTTACTTGGCATCACATCTCAGCCCATTGGTTGCATCAGATTTATATCCCCTATTATAATGAGAGGCACACATTTTTGCGACAAATTTAACCAATGGACAATCTTTCATGACTAAAGACCTAATTTTAACGATTGATGTAGGGACACAAAGTGTTCGCGCATTGGCTTTTGATGTGCGAGGAGAACTGATTGCCAAAACCCAAATTCATATTCAGCCCTATTTTTCAGATAAACCCGGTTGGGCAGAACAGCATGTGAGCGTCTTTTGGGATGCAATCGGCGGGGCTTGTCGGTTATTGTGGGATAAACTCAATAAAGACCGTATCGGTGCGGTGGCATTCACCTCTCAGCGCGGGACGGTGGTCGTGGTGGATGAAAAAGGAGAGCCTTTACGCCCTGCTATCAGTTGGTTAGACCAACGCCGAACAGAAGGCTTAAAACCAGTCGGTGGCATGTGGGGATTTTTATTCAAATTAGCCCGTGCCACAGGCACAGTCGCTCATGTCCAAGCCGAAGCAGAAATTAACTGGATTCAGACATATCAACCCGAAATCTGGAAAAAAACACACAAAATATTGCTCCTTTCTGGGTATTTAATTTATAAGCTGTGTGGCAGATTTGCCGATAGCACTGCCGCCCAAGTCGCTTATTTGCCATTCGATTATAAAAAACATGATTGGGCAAGTGATAGTGATTGGAAATGGCAGGTCATGTCTGCTAATCGTGACCAACTCTATGACCTTGTACCGCCAGCACAAACGATTGGGCAAATTAGCGCCGAAGCGAGTGAGTTTACAGGCATCCCAAAAGGACTCCCCCTCATCTCGGCGGCGGCAGATAAAGCCTGTGAAATTATCGGTTCTGGGGCATTAGACCCGCATATCGGTTGCCTAAGTTATGGCACAACCGCCACCATCAATACCACTCACGAAAAATATGTCGAAGTCATCCCCCTCATCCCACCCTATCCATCGGCTGTGCCGAATCGGTATAGCTTAGAAGTCCAAATTTTTAGGGGATATTGGATGGTGAGTTGGTTCAAAAACCAATTTGGGCAACATGAGCAACGCATCGCTGATGAGCGTGGAATCCCGCCCGAAGTCTTATTCGATGAACTGGTGCGCCAAGTGCCTGCGGGTAGCGATGGTCTCATTTTGCAACCCTATTGGACACCCGGTATCCGTTATCCGGGACCAGAGGCGCGGGGCGCAATCATTGGGTTTAGTGATGTGCATACACGGGCGCATATTTATCGTGCCATCCTAGAAGGGCTTGCCTTTGCCTTACGCGATGCGGCAGAACGCACAGTCCGCCGTAGTGGGGTCAAAATTACCGAATTACGCATTTCGGGTGGTGGGTCTCAAAGTGATGAAGCCATGCAATTAACAGCAGATATTTTTAACCTGCCCACCAGTCGTCCACACACCTATGAAACATCAGGGTTAGGCGCGGCAATAGATGGTGCAGTCGGGTTGGGATGGCATAGCGATTTTATGACGGCTGTCAAAAATATGACCCGTATTGAGCGCACATTTACACCAAATCGGCAAAATCATGAGGTATATGAAGAATTGTATGTAAATGTTTATCAAAATATGTACAAACGCTTAAAACCTTTATGCACCCACTTGCGTAATTATCACAAATGAGAGTATCCTAAAGAGTGGTGCTTCATTGTAAGACATATTCACGAAAAAAGTAAATTGGCTGGCTATATACTTAAATTTTGATAAATTGTATTCTTGAATGGGCATTTGATTATTTTATTCATTCCGTGCCAACCAACTTTTATCTGAATTGTCATTATCGAGGGAAATTCATGGGCAACCTTGACCTATTGAGTTATGAAGCACTGCTAGAGGAGTCTTTTCCGCTTGAAATATCGGATAAACCACAATCGCAGACACAGGTGCAACATCGTGGTTTAGAATCTATCAATAAAAGTCGTAGCCTTATTTTAGACGGCATTACAGGTTGGGTAGCGTGGTCTGCTATTCTTATTGTAGTGGTTGGAGCATTATTTTCACCTGTATTCGTCTTTACACTGTCGGCAATAGCAGGGACTTATATGGCTGGTCGCTTTGCTATGGCGGGATTTTTGGCGTTGAATGGTGTCATCCGCATCCAAAAAGCCCAAAAAGTGAATTGGCGTACCGAGTATGACCGTTTGCGTCGTGCCGATAGTCTTGTATGGGAAGATGTGATTCATACCGTCATCATCCCGAATTACAAAGAAGACTATACAGTCTTGTATGATACCCTAGAACGCATTGCCCAGTCGCCACTCGCAAAGACCAATGTGTGCGTGATATTGGGGATGGAAGAACGCGAGAAAGATGCCGCCGCCAAAGCAGAATCACTCACTATTGCATTTGAATCGCGCTTTTTACATATCATTACAACATTTCATCCTAAAGATATTGCGGGTGAAGTCGCGGGAAAGTCATCTAACGAAGCATGGGCGGCGCGTGAAGCCTATAAAACATTGGTTGTTGGGCATGGATACGACATCAATCAAATGGTTATCACCATTATGGATGCCGATTCGCTCATTCACCCACATTATTTAGAAGCAGTCACATGCCAATTCGCCACCACACCCGTTCAGAATCGCTTCAATAGTATGTGGCAAGCACCGATTCGCTATGATAACAACATTTGGAAGGTGCATCCATTCTTCACCTTCATTCATGCCTATTCGACGGCATGGTATTTATCCGGATTGTCTGGCAGACACCCCATGCCACTCTCTACTTATTCGCTCAGTTTCCGTATGGCGCATGAGGTAGGATATTGGGATACCGATGTCATCCCAGAAGATTGGCACATGTACATCAAGTGCTATTTCAAACGGCATGGAAATTTGCAATTACATCCCATTTACCTGCCCTTCTCTGGTTACTCGGCGGCAGTTGGCGAAACCTTTATAGATGCGGTTCGCAGTCAATATGCCCAAAGTGTCCGTCACATGTGGGGCGCAGAAGATGTTGGCTATATTTTAGACCAATCGAGCAAACACCAACGGATGCCAATTTTGCCACAACTGACTATCTTTTGGCGTGTATTCCATAATCATGCCCTGTCTACAACAGGCTGGGTTATCACCAATTTAGGTGTGCAATTGGCATTATTGGTTTATCCAAGTTTGAATTATGACCCAATCATCGGCACACAAATGGCAATTTTACATGCGGTCATTCAGATTATTATCTCAGTAAGCCTGCTTTTTTGGGTAATAGATTTACGGATGCGTCCGCAAAAATCATGGACAATTAGCGAAATGATAATGACCATCATTAGCTTTATCATCATGCCATTCACCACCGTATTTATGACGATTCTGCCCGCCCTAGAAGCCCAAACCCGTTTGATGTTGGGGATTCCCATTCATTACCGTGTGGCGCGTAAGGTCTAGGCTGTGGAATAATTTTTAGCCTCACCAATTTCTATAGGGACGCGGTTAGCCGCGTCCCTATGCACCAAAATGCGTTTTATATCTTTTTTAGCCCTATGAATTACTCCTCGCAACCATCCAGTTTGGGCATTTTATCGCTGTTTTTAGCA
>CALDGT010000719.1 GCA_937942935.1 uncultured Chloroflexota bacterium
TGGACGAGCTCAAGCCGCTGTTCGACCGCGACGAGGTGGCGGTGGTGATGGACGCGGGGGTGGTCGTGGCGGACGCGGTGGCGCATTCCGTGATGGTTTGGGCGATATTTTGCAAGTTGTAGTAGATGCCACAGGCTTAGATGCCCAAGAAATTCGCACCCAATTGCAAGAAGGTGCAACCCTCGCCGATTTAATCACCGCTAATGGTGGTGATGTGAATGCTGTCATTGCCGAAGCACTTGCCGTTGTGACCGAACAAACCAATCAAGCCGTTACCGATGGCAAAATCACCCAAGAACATGCCGATGAACTTTTAGCCAATGCCGAAACCCGCATTACAGAAGTTATCAATGGCACTGCCCCACTCGGTGATGGTGCTGGACTTGGTGGACGCTTGCAAGACCGCTTTGGCAACCGTCAATTAGATGGTGCTGTACGCCAAGCCTTAGAAGATGCTGGTCTGACACAAGCCGAAATCCGCGAGCAATTGCAAAATGGTGCCTCTTTGCGCCAAATCTTGACCGATGCAGGTGTAGATGTAGATGTGCTTATCGCTGATGTGTTGGCAAATGCCCAAACCCGTTTGGATGAAGCAGTCGCCAATGGTCAAATCACAGAAGAACAAGTGGCAGAACGCCTTACCCAATTAGAAGAACGCATGAATACCTTGCTAGACCGTGTGAAAACCGTCGCTAACGCCGATGTCTAATTCTCATCAGCACGCATGAAAGCCCCACAACAAAAATGTTAGCCTCACCTTATAAATCCTCAGTGTGAACAAAAATCCCCTTCTATGTGAAGGGGATTTCTCTTTTTATTTATGCTCGCATCAATTCTGCGCCACGTTCAATCGCACGATAATTTTTCTCTAGCAAATGTCGCCGATGTTTGGGGATATGAGCATCTAAGGCACGTTCTAATGCCTGTATTGGCAATACAGAATGTTGACGCAATAATGCACCTAATAACACCATATTGGTTAATTTTGCATCACCTAATTCATAGGCGATGTCGGTGGCATTGATATTGATAATTTCGATATCATTCCGAGAACTTTTTTGTGGCACAAGTGATGTGTTCACCACCAAACGCCCACCTATAGCAATGTCGTGTTCGTATTTATCAAATGACGGCTTATTAAAAATAATCCCATTCATCGGGCGTGCCACCAGTGGAGACCCAATCACTTTATCGCTGATAACGACAAAACAATGCGCTGTTCCGCCCCGCATTTCGGGACCATAGGATGGAATCCATGTCACTTCTAAGCCCTCATCCATCGCGGTATACGCGAGCAATTGCCCCGCAAACATCACCCCTTGTCCACCAAATCCAGAAAAGACGAATTCTTCTTGCATGATATTTTTCCTCTCTTACTCTAATTGGCGGACAGAATCGGCGATTTTATAATCACCAAGCGGGAAAAATGGCACCATAGCCGTCTCGACCCAGTGCATGGCATCTACGGGGGTCATGCCCCAGTTGGTTGGGCATGTGGAAAGCAATTCGACAATCCCAAACCCAAGCCCTGCTTGTTGTACTTTGAGCGCGGTTAAAATAGCTTTTTTGGCTTGGCGGATATGTTTCACATCATGCAATGAGCGCCGAACCACATACACCGCACCATCAATCTGAGACATTAATTCAGAAATTTTGAGGGGTGAACCGGTTAAATCGGTATCACGTCCAAGTGGGGATGATGTCGTTTTTTGATGGGGGAGCGATGTCGGAGCCATTTGCCCACCCGTCATCCCATAAATGGCATTATTCACAAAAATGGTGGTGATTTTTTCGCCACGCGCCGCCGCATGAATAATTTCTGCGATACCAATAGAAGCTAAATCACCATCGCCCTGATACGTAATCACTGTATTGTGTGGCGAAACCCGTTTAATGCCTGTCGCCATTGCAGGGGCGCGACCATGTGCCGCCTCTACCCCATCCATCTCAAAATAATTATAAGCGAATACCGAGCATCCAACGGGAGCGACCAAAATCGTTTGCTCACGCAAGCCAAGTTCATCTATCGCTTCTGCCAATAGCCGATGGGCAATGCTGTGTGTGCATCCCGGACAATAATGGGTATGGGTGCAAGCGAGGGCTTCTGGACGGTCATAAATCAGTTGCATATCTTCAATCGGAATTGTTACTGTTGTCATTTCTCGCCCTCCCTCACGCCAATACTGCACTATACGCATAATAGCGTTCTATCACACGGAGCAATTCATCAGGCATGGGGATATTACCACCCATCCGACCATAAAATTCAACGGGGACAACCCCATTCACCGCCAAACGCACATCTTCGACCATTTGCCCCGCATTCATTTCGACCACAAGACACATTTCCACTTGTTCAGCGAGTTCCGCGAGTCGTTTTTCTGGGAATGGATAAATGGTTTTGGGGCGGAATAACCCAACTTTTAAGCCTTTTTTTTTTTTTTTTTGTACCGCACTCATTGCGATGCGCCCCGATGTGCCGTATCCGACAACCAATAATTCAGCGTCATCGGTAGCAAATTCATCTGACCGTTGTTCAATTGCCCGAATCACTTCTAACTTCTTTTGTAAACGGATATTGAAGGCTTCTTCTTCATCTGCATTCATATAGAGTGATGTCACCACATTTTTATTGCGACCCTTTGCCCCTGTCACTGCCCAATCGGGGCGTGGTTGGGGATAGGGTAGCATATCGGGCAACTCGGCAGGCTCCATCATTTGACCAATTTGACCATCTGCCGCAATCACGACAATATGCCGATATTTACGGGAGAGTTCAAATGCCAGCATGGTAAAATCTATTGCTTCTTGGACAGATGACGGCGCGAGGACAATCGGATGATAATCGCCATGTCCTGCCGATTTAGTGACCTGAAAATAATCGGATTGTGAAGGCAAAATATTGCCTAAACCCGGTCCACCACGCATAACATCCACAATCACACAAGGCACTTCTGAGCCTGCGATGTAAGATAATCCTTCTTGCATTAGGCTTACACCCGGACTAGATGATGAACTCATCACCTGAACACCCGCGCACGCCGCCCCATACACCATATTAATTGCGGCGACTTCGCTTTCGGCTTGCAAAAACACACGCCCTAATTCTGGCATCCGCGCCGACATATATTCTAATAATTCTGTTTGAGGGGTAATTGGGTATCCAAAATAGGCTTCACACCCTGCCCGCACAGCCGCTTCTGCAATGGCTACATTTCCCTTAAGCAATTCACGCGCCATGAGATGTGACCTCCTCTAATTTATTTTTGCGGGGTTGGGGAATTTCGCGGTAGACTGTGATACACACATCAGGGCAAATCACTGAGCAAATCGCACAGCCTGTACAATGATGATTGGGGTCTACCAAGATGGCAGGATGGTAGCCTTTGGCATTCAATGCCACTTCGTCCATCTCTATCACACCTTGCGGGCAAACCGTTGTACAAAGTTCACACCCTTTACAACGGTCATGGTCAATAATTATAGTTCCTTGTGCCATATCGCTTACCCTCACGCTAATAACTTTATTTTGTATATAAAGCATAAGGTTTTTTCGGCATTATGCACAAGTGAGTTATGACATACCTACATGGTGCAATGTGTCATAATTTGAACAATCTCACCGCATTTTCGGTGGTATAGCGCCCCATTTCCTCGGTTGTGATATTGTGCAATCTAGCCAAGCGGTCAACCATCAAC
>CALDGT010000720.1 GCA_937942935.1 uncultured Chloroflexota bacterium
CGTGTCGGCAAAGAGATGTTATTGGCGGCTGGTATTTCTAAAATTCAGGGGATTTTGAATGGCACGACCAATTACATCCTCACACAAATGGAAGGGGGGATGTCGTATGCAGAGGCGCTCCAAGAGGCACAAGCCAAAGGGTATGCCGAAGCCAATCCTGTGGGCGATGTTGAAGGGTATGATGCCGCCGCTAAAGTGGTCATTTTGGCAAACTTAATGATGGGTGCTTCGTTGATGATGAACGATGTGGATAGGACGGGTATCACAGCCATTAGCCAAGATGATATTCGCCAAGCACAAGAAAATGGCAATCGCTGGAAACTTATTGGCACAGTGGAACGCGATGGCAACCAAATTTGTGCCAGTGTAAAACCGACCCAAGTCTCATTCTCACACCCACTCGCATCTGTGATGGGGGCGACCAATGCCATTACCTATAGCACCCGATTGCTTGGCGATGTGACCATTATCGGCGCGGGCGCAGGGCGTTTAGAGACAGGGTATGCTTTGCTCGAAGATATTTTAGCCATTCATCGGCGTTCATAAGCACAAAATATTTTTTTTAGAAAAGGATTTTTCACCATGAAGATGTTACTCAATGGTAATTGGATAGAAACGCCTATGTTTATTCGTGTTTTTAATCCGCAAGACAACAGCCTGATAGATACCACACCCCGCGCTAATGTTGATATGATGCGAGAGGCAATTGAGGCGGCTGTTCGTGCTTTGCCGTGTGCAAAAAATATGCCTGTGCATAAACGCATCGCTATTTTGCAAAAAACGGCACAAATTGTCACCAATCATCACGAGGATTTTGCTCAGACCATTGCCCGTGAGGGGGTAAAGACGATTCGGGAAGCCCGCAAAGAGGTGACGCGGTGCATCGAAACCTTGCGTATTAGCGCAGAAGAAGCACGTCGTTTGATAGGCGAAACAATCCCATTTGACCAAATGGCGGGGAGCGAAGGGCGTATGGGATATTATACCCGAATGCCGATAGGGGTTATCGGCGCAATTACCCCATTTAATGACCCGCTTAATTTGGTGGCTCATAAAATTGGACCCGCCATCGCCACAGGCAATTGTATCATTGTCAAACCACATGAAGAAACACCTCTCAGCGCCTTGATGTTGGCGAAAGCGGTGGATGAAGCGGGGTTGCCTGCGGGGATTTTGCAAGTGATTACAGGGTATGGGAGCGAAATCGGTGATGCGTTGGTCACAGACCCGCGTGTGCGGATGATTTCGTTTACAGGGGGACGCGCCACAGGGGAAAGTGTCATCCGTAAGGCTGGCTTAAAAAAGGTGAGTATGGAATTGGGGAGCAACTCACCCGTGATTGTGATGCCCGATGCCGATTTGCAAAAAGCAGTTTCGGCATGTGTGAGTGGGGCATATTGGGCGGCGGGGCAAAATTGTTTGCATGTCCAACGCTTATTGATTCATGGTGATATTTATGATGCCTTCACCAATGCCTTCATCCAAGCCACCGAACAATATCATGTCGGAGATAAATTAGACGAAAAAACCGATATGGGACCACTCATCAACGAAGTCGCCGCCCGCCGTATTGAATCATTGGTGCAAGAGGCGATTCAGGCAGGGGCGCGGTTGCGGACAGGTGGTATTCGGCAGGGTAATTTTTATGCGCCAACTGTCTTAGAAGATGTGCCAGAGATTTGTGCGATTGCCCATGAAGAAATTTTTGGACCTGTCACCTTATTTTATCGTTTCCAAACATTAGATGAGGCGATTCAAAAGGCAAAGGAATTAGATTATGGTTTGCAAGCGGGCATTTTTACCCAAAACTTACAAACCGCG
>CALDGT010000721.1 GCA_937942935.1 uncultured Chloroflexota bacterium
TTCACCCTGCGTCCGATGTCTGTACCCTGTTGTGCGGACGATGTTAGTAAACAGGACACTAATATGCTTGTAGGGTGGGACTAGGGCGCTTGCGCCCGTATGTCCCACCGTCATGATAAAAAAATTCTGCGTCCGTATGTCTCGCCCACGTTATACCAAAAATCTGTAATAACCATCATCTTCCTCAACACCTTTTTCTGTTTCATCACGAAATTGTGACAAATTCTTAAAGGGAATGTGTTGCAATCTCACGCTATTTGCGTTATGTTTGTGGATAGTTTGTAATTTGATACACAAAGGACTATCCATGCACCGCTTTAATGAAAAATTCAACCTGAACCAACCCATTACCCAACGCCAAAATTTTGCACTTGGCTGGACATTATTTGCGGTGGTTGGTGCGGCGGTGGTGCTATTTATTCGCACGCGCAATCATCCAAACATCCCATTCATCCGAGACGACGAGTTTTCGATTGCCTCCTTCCTCATCGAAATTACCTTTGTGGTATCTTTTTTTGTGACGGCGCTCGGATTTCGGCGTTATACTTTCGTCAGCCAAACCGCCAGTGCGCGGGTACAACGGCTACAAGCCACAGGCAAATGGGTCACACGCCTAGCGATTGCTTTTGCGACAGGTGTCGTCGTGACCACCGCCAGCGTATTGATATTTTCGGTGGTGGGCGTGGCATTGCGCGATTTATGGTTGCCCGATTGGTTTGTGTTGATAGGGTGCATCGGCTACACAGGCGCATTCACCTATATCATCGCCTATGTCATTTCTGGGCGTGGGCAGACATGGTTATTATTTTTGGCGGCGGGCATCTTTGGGGGCGGATTTTTATTAGCCATCCTCATCACCCCCGATTTGGAATGGTGGACACGCGCCATCAGCTTTTTAGGCGATGACACGGGCGGTATCTTTTTCAATATGGCGTTCATCATCGCGGGGCTGATTTTATTAGCCGTCTTGCAAGACCGCATCTTAGACCTGATGGTCATGCGCGAAGCCGATTATTTCCAAGCCCCGCGCCTAGAATGGCTTCATGCGTTGTTATTGGCGTTGTGTGTTGGCACGACAGGCATCGGATTATTCCCATTCATCCCCAATACCCCACAATTTGTGTTGCATCAAATTTTTTCTAATTTGGCGGCAGGGTCGTTCATCTTGGCGACATTTGTCACAGCACAATTGTTGCCCATTTTCCCCGAAAATATTCATTATCCATCGGGCGCATTCGGCATTTTGGCAATTGCTATGGCGATTGGTCATTATGTTTTTCATCTGTATAACTTTTCGGCATTAGAGTTGATGCTTATTGGAATTGGTTCAATCTGGGTATCGTTCTTTTTTGGCATGACCGGTTTATATATAAAGGAACACCGCCCAGATTTACTGGAAAGCTGAGTTTTTACTGTATGAAACAAACCATAAAACACCCGATTGGTTGGATGGCAATTTCGGCATTTAGCATGGTCATCGGCATTAGCGCCTCTATCGCCCTTAGCACCACCGATAGCTGGTGGCGTGTCGCCCTCAGCAAATTGAGCATAGAGCCGTTTGGCTTTATTTTTTCATTTGCGTTTATGCTCAGTTCTGCGACATTAGCGGTGGCGCTCCATTTGCAATTGCGCCACATGGGACGGCATTGGGGTGGCGAAAAATGGCGCTTAATTATTTTTCGGTGGTTATTATTTGCCTTATGCCTCGGATTAGGCTTAATCGGCATCTTTCCAGATAAAGAGCCTTGGCTCACGCCACATCGGGCAGGGGGATGGATTAGCATCACCACCGCCGCCGCCATTTCGTTGGGTGTTTATGTGTGGTTGCCCCCATACCCGCCGTTGTTCAAACGCTTTTCGCTGATGATTGGCGCGTTGCCCTACATCGGATTAGCCGCTTTTGTCGCGGGCAGAATCACCTTTACCATGCTCGAATTATTTTTGCTGTTTTTGGGCGCGGTGTGGATGACCGTTTTTTATGCCTATACGCGGGTGTTCACAGGCTACGCCTCTGTCGAAATTTTAGCCGAAGGTGGCGATTGATTTTTTGATTTCCCCATAAAAACAGGCGGTTGGTAGGGTGGGAACTAGGGCGCGTGCGCCCGTATGTCCCACCGTGACGAAAAAAATATATTTGGCAAACGGTGGCACATACGGTAATGCGGTGGCACATACGCTGTCGCTAGTGCCACCCTACAAGTCTGTCTAATTTTCCCAATGAAAACCAATATGATTGTAGGGTGGGTACTAGGGCGTGTGCGCCCGTATGTCCCACCGTGACGAAAAAAATCACGCTAAACGGTGGCACATACGGTAATGCGGTGGCACATACGCTGTCGCTAGTGCCACCC
>CALDGT010000722.1 GCA_937942935.1 uncultured Chloroflexota bacterium
GGGTATAGATGTGGATGAGTATGGCGATATTCATGAATGTGCGCCAAATGTGGCAGGGGAACTCATCATCCGTGGTCCGCATGTCACCACAGGCTATTGGAATAACCCAGAAGCCACCGCCAAGACGATTGTTGACGGATGGTTGCACACGGGCGATTTAGCCATCCGTGATGATGAAGGTTATTACACGATTGTTGGGCGGCTGAAAGACATGATTATCAGTGGTGGCGAAAATATTTATCCATCCGAAGTCGAAAGCGCCATGCACGCGCACCCATCCATCGCAGAAGCAACCCTCATCGGCATCCCCGATACCAAATGGGGCGAGGTGGGGGTGGCGGTGTGTGTCTTAAAACATGGTTACGCGCTATCAGAAGAGACCTTGCAAATTTTCTTAAAAGACCGTCTCGCCAAATATAAAATTCCCAAACGGGTGATTTTTGTAGAAGAATTGCCCAAGACAGGCGCGGGTAAAATAGATAAAAAGGTGCTTGTGACAAAATATGCCCGTATGCAAGTAGAAGGGTGAGTGATGCCCGACAAAAAGCCGATAACCCTCGCGGATTTACGCGCCAAACGCGATGAGATTATACGCCTTGCCGAACAACGCGGGGCTTATAATGTGCGCGTCTTTGGCAGTGTGGCGCGGGGCGAATCATCGCCCGATAGTGATGTGGATTTGCTCGCCTCTGTCAATAATGGTGTAGATATGTTCACATTAGTCGGCTTTTGGCTCGATTTACAAGAATTTTGGGGATGTGAGTCTTGTTGAAGATAAAGGGATGAGCGAAACATTTTCAACCACAATTCAAGGTGATTGGATTGCCCTATGAGGACAATAAAACAGACAATTTATGAGATGATGAGTGTCATAAACATAAAATATGTGAGTAATGAATGATGGCGGATTTAGATGAGTTACGCAAACTGATTGCAAATAAGAGCTACTTGTTCACTGCTCATGCCTCATCGCGTGCGGCTGAAAGGGGAATCCGTAGTTATGAGATTGAAGAAGCGATTGTAATATGCCGATTAGTTGAAAATTACCCTAATCATGAAACTAGCCCACGTTGTTTTATTTTGGGTTATACTAAAAATGGGCGACCACTGCACATTGTTGTTACCTATCCGCCCGCAATTAAAGTAATTACCATCTATCAGCCAAACCCTGATGAATGGTCAGATGATTTTATGATAAGGAAATCGCATGAATGAATGCCTAATTTGTAATGGACATCTGGAACAACAATTGATAACCCGCTTACAACAATATCAAGGACGTTGGTTTATCATTGAAAATGTGCCTGCGCTGGTGTGTTCGCAATGTGGCGAGGTTTATTATACACCTGATGCACATGACCATGTTGTAGACCTCCTCACAGGCGAAACATCACCAGTACGGTTTGAAACGGTTGCTGTATTGGATGCTACTGCATGATAAAACAACATCTTTTGCTGTATTTTATAATGGCGATTGCTCTAATGCTAATGAGCGCCTGCAATACCGAGCAAACCCCACCCGCGCCCACCGCATCCCTTAATTTTTGGGAGCAACCTGCGCCACAATATCCCGCGTTGGATGTGACCGATTTGCGTCCAGAAGCGATAGATATGACCAGTGATACCGTGTTCCCATCGCTCACCTATGGTATTCATACCTCATTTTGGATAAATCCCGATTATCGTAATATCGGTATTGAACACCTTAAGATGTTGCAATTCACGCATATTCGCCAAAAATTTGCATGGCGCGATATTGAACCCAATTTGTATGCAGAAGATGACCCCATCCGTTATTATTGGCATCTCGCAGACCCGATGATGGCAGACCTGACCAGCAAGGGGATTCAGGTGGTGGCGCGACTCGATGCCCCCCCAGATTGGGCAATCCTCCCAGAAGGTAGTTATGGCGCAGATGAACCGCCTTTTGATATGGAGCGCCTGACCGATTATTGTCGGGCGGTGGCGACACGCTATAAGGGGCAAATTGTCGCCTATCAGGTATGGAATGAGCCGAATTTGGAGCGTGAATGGGGCAAGCGGTCTCCAAATCCGGTTGCATACGTGAAATTGCTCGCCGCATGTGGTGGCGCAATCCGCGAAGCAGACCCCGAAGCGATTATCATCAGCGCAGGGCTTGCCCCCACAGGCACACGGACAAAAGATGTTATGCCACACGATGAATTTTTGTGGAAAATGTATGAGGCAGGCGCAAGCGCCTATTTTGATGTGTTGGGCGTTCATGCGGCGGGGTATCGGTCTGCACCAGAAGATGACCCCTATAACTTGCCTACAGGCGATTTACCGTGGATGTCGTTTCGGAATGTCGAGGCTTATCGGGCGATTATGATTGCCAATGGCGATGCTCATAAACAAATTGCGATTATGGAATTGGGGTGGACAACCGACCAAGTGAATCCCGATTATGCGTGGTATGCTGTTTCGCCAGAGACGCAAGGCGATTATTTGGCGCGTGCGTATCAATTTGCCGCCGAAAATTGGCGTCCTT
The DNA here is from genome assembly GCA_937942935.1 of uncultured Chloroflexota bacterium. Taxonomy (GTDB): domain Bacteria; phylum Chloroflexota; class Anaerolineae; order Aggregatilineales; family Phototrophicaceae. Next base: position 2,510 of record CALDGT010000722.1, read on the forward strand.
GGGTGGGATTGATGGTCACGCTATATTATCCGAATCCCGATTGGACATCTGAAAATGAGGAATGGTGGTGGGCAATCGGTGAGACCGCGCCACTCCCCGCAGGATTTACCCCGCGCCCTGCATGGTGGGATTTGATGTTGATGGATAAAATTTCGACTAATCCGGAGTATGAATTTTATTTCCCGACCCCCACACCCACGCCGTAATATCAGAAGCATACGGATATACGCGCCACAAGCCTCTAATCTGCCGTAAAATAGGCAAAATTGTACTGGCGGATTAGCGCGAGCGCGTATATCCGCCATAGCCTAAATTTTTTCGTTTTTGTTCCCCAAAATAGAACAGGTGATTGACTCATCTGCTATCTTTGAGTAAGATGAATAAAAACAGATGAGCTAGGATGTGTTATGAACAATCATCGGATATATTCAATGAGTTTCTCTAGTGTTTATCCGCATTACATCACCAAGTCAGAGAATAAAGGGCGCACAAAATCAGAGGTAGATGAAATTATTTGTTGGCTAACAGGGTATAGCCAAGCAGAATTTGAAGTCCAACTCGAAAAACAAGTTAATTTTGAGACCTTCTTTGCAGAAGCCCCTCAACTGAATCCCTCCCGCGCATTGATTAAGGGCGTCATTTGTGGTGTCCGCATTGAAAATATTGAAGACCCACTGATGAAAGAAATTCGCTATCTGGATAAATTGATTGATGACTTGGCAAAAGGCAAGGCAATGGAGAAAATTTTGCGACAATTATAAGATAGGATTCACTGTTTTGCCCACCAAATGAGGCACAACCCGATACAAAACTGTTAGCGCCTCATCTACTGTTTTTGCAAACCGTACATCCACTCGTGCGGTTTGTAGAACGGCTTGCGCGATGATGCGCTTGAGGTCTTTTTCGCCAACAATCACCGTAAATCCCCATTTGGGAGAGCGATTATCTTTATACATACGAA
>CALDGT010000723.1 GCA_937942935.1 uncultured Chloroflexota bacterium
CATCCGGGCAAAATACATTATTTGAAATGAATGTAAGGATTGTTATATTTCTCGGAGAATCGAAAGACCCTGCATGTCTGACCAAGCACCTGATATTTTGCTCATCATCTTAGATACCTTGCGCCGTGACCGCGTTTCGGTATATGGCGATTCACATAAGACCACACCCGCCCTCGATGCCTTCGCGGAAAACGCAACCCTGTTTGAACGGGCAGTCGCACCAGCCCAATGGACAGTTCCCTCACACGCCTCGATGTTCACAGGGGTTTACCCTAGCACGCATCAGGTCACACAAGCCAATCATAAATTATCAGGCAGTTATCCTACCCTAGCCGAAATTTTGCGTGTAGGGGGTTATAAAACAGTCTGATTTTGCAATAATCCACTCGTGGGTGTGTTAGACACTGGTCTCACACGCGGATTTGATGAATTTTATAATTATGCAGGTGCGGCGGTGAGCCGTCCGCAAAATGTGAGCAAAAATGCGGTTCGGCGTGCGGTTGCCCAACAATGGGGCAAATTTGCCACCCGTGTGAGCAATACATTTGCCCATTCCGACTTTTTATTCCGCGCATCCTTGCATCCTCTCCTCACACCCATCTGGACACGCAGTATTCATTATAAAGGGCATACCCAAAACTCGGTGGATGACCTCATGGGTTATTTGCAAGCCCAACATGCCAATAAAAATCGCAAACCGTTATTCACCTTTTTGAATTTGATGGGCGCACATACCCCTTACCGCCCACCGCAAGAATTTATCAAGCAACATGCGCGTGATATTTGGGATGATAAACAGGCTTATGCGTTTATGCGCCAATTCAATGCCGATGCCGCCCGTTGGGCATCGCCTGTATCTGACCCACTCAGCGCATTTGAACAAGCCGTTTTAGATGGATTTTATACCGCCGAAGTCGCTCATCAAGACGCGCAATTGGGGCGGTTGTTGCGTTATTTAGAATCTTCTGGCAAGTTGGATAATACCATGGTCATCATCGCCGCAGACCATGGCGAAGGACATGGCGACCACCTCTTTTTCGGGCATAGTTTCGTGGTGTATCAAGAATTGGTGCATGTCCCCCTCATCATCCGCGCTCCAAACATGCCCAATAAGCGGGTGAATACACCTGTCAGCACACGGCGCATTTTCCATACCGCGTTAGAAACTGCCAATATCACCCCGCCACTAGCAGAAGATGACCCCAACGGTGATATTCATGCCTTATCATTGGCGCGTGCGACCAATGGTATCCCCGATACCGAAGGCGGGATGGCATTTGCCGAAGCATTTCCACCAAATACCCTACTCAATGTCATCAAACATCGCAATCCCGCCCATGTTGAGCATTTCCGCCTCAAATTAATCAGGCGCGGGGTGTATCGGCATGACCACAAATTAGCAACAGTTGGAGATAGCATTGAAGCGATGTTCAATATCGCCCAAGACCCACATGAACAACATAATGTGGCGCATGAAAATCCTCATATTGCGATTCAATTACACGCACAGTTACAACAATTTGTACGCCAAGCGGAGTCTCGCCAAGCCGATACCCCACAATTTGGGCGTGAAGATGAAACAGTCTTAGAGAATTTGCGAGCGTTGGGATATATTGAATGAGTCGCATCAAAATTCCCGTGCAATTGCATAATTTGCTCATCATTTATTGTTCACTCGGCATCCTCTATTTATTTGCCACACCTATCTTAGAAGCCCCTGATGAAATTTATCATGTGGCAATGATAAATTATGTGGCGAATACCGGTGAATTGCCTGTGCAACGGGTGGGGGCAGATACCGATTATAAGCAAGAAGGCAGTCAGCCACCCCTTTATTACCTCATCACAGGCTTTTTGACCCGTTGGGTTGACCGTAGCGATTACGACACCATGCGTTATTTCAACCCGCACGCCAATATTGGTCAAGCAGAATTGTTGGGGAATAAGAATCGCATCATCCATACCCAAACATCTGCCCAAAATATGGTGTATATTGCGCGGTTATTTAGCCTCATCTGTGGCGCGATAACTGTTTTGGCAGTGTATCAATCGGCACACCAATTCGCCCCAAAAATGAAACAACTACCCCTATTTGCGACAGGATTAGTCGTATTTAACCCACAATTTCTATTCATCAGCACCGCCGCCAATAACGATATTTTGGTGATTATGTTCAACAGTGTGTCGTTATGGCTCACACTCATCACCCTGCGCGAAGGATTTAATACCCGCCGTAGTTTCATTTTATCGGTGTGTATCGCGCTTGGCACAATTAGCAAACTCAGTGGCTTGGCGATGGTTGTGGTAACAGCACTCACAGGGTTATATGTGGGCATCAGGCGGCGTGACCTGCGCGGACTCATCACCCTAGCTGTATTCATGGCGGGGATATGGGGATTGCTTGGTGCATGGTGGTATATCCGCAATATTCAGCTATACGGCGAATTATTCGGCACAAGCATGATGCTCAAAATTTTTGGTGGGCGTTATTTCACCGAATTTGATGAGTGGGCGCAAACCATGCTCAATGAATTTGGCGGTTTGCGTTGGAGTTATTGGGCGGTGTTCGGCTGGTTTAATATCATCACATGGAAATGGGTTTATACCGTGATTGATATACTATCGCTGGTCGCTCTGGCAGGATTCATCGGCTTTTTATGGCGAAATCGGCGGAATGGCGAGGTGCGTGAGGGACTCGCTATCACTGGCTTGATGCTCACCATCGGCACAATCAGTTTTATCAGTTGGACAACCCAAACCACAGGCACACAAGGACGCTTAATTTTTCCATTTATTGCACCAGCGAGCATCTTTTTTGCGGTGGGGTTTATGCAATTCAGCATCAAACCGCGTTATGCCCTCCCGCCACTGATACTATTTGCCGTGTCGCAACCACCATTCATCATCAAGCCAGAATATGCCCAACCCCCTATTATTGAACAAATACCTACCGATACGGTTGGGGTATCTGTGCGGATTGGGAATGATCTTGTATTCGAGGGGTATCAACTCACACCAAAACGGCTCAATGGGGGTGATGAAATCACCGTTACGTTGTATTGGCTACCATCATCCCAATCAGATAAAGATTATACCTTGTCCATCACAGCCGTTTTACCAGATTTATCCCCGATTGCATCCATCAATACCTTCCCCGGTTGGGGGAGCATCAGCACTAGCACATGGAAATTAGACCAATTTCATGCTGATACCTATCGGCTCAAAATTCCCAATGACTTATCTGTTACAGGCGATATTCGGTTATTAGTTCGGTGGTGGGATTATCCTGATGGAGGTTATCTACCGACTCACAGTGGGGAAGAAATCTTTTTATTCGCAGGGGGCATCAATACTGCCCCCACGCCTGAATTGCCCGCTATGATAGAGATGGATAGTACCATTTTTGGGGATACATTCCATTTGGTAGGCTATACCCTAAAAAATAACATCCTGTCGCTGATGTGGGAAGTGGTCAAACCTGCTGATAATGCGTATACCGTATTCGCATTTGCGTTGGCGGATGATGAGGCTGGTCGGGCGGTGGTCGCGCAAGGCGATAATACCCCGCCCATGTCTACCCAGTTTTATCAGGTGGGAGAGCAATTCATCACCACACACATCCTCAATCCGATTGAAAACGTGCCAAGTGGAACATATCCCGTGTATATCGGTTGGTATAGTGGGAATACCCGTTTGGCAGTTGATGCGCCAGATAATATGATTCAGATGGGCGAAATTCAATTACCGTAATCACAGACCCACATCGGCGCTATTCATCTGCCGTAATTCGGCGGTTTTGGTGGCATCCACTGGTGGAATCGTCTTTTTGAAGCCTTCACCATACGCCACATGCCCTTGTGCAATCACCAAAAAGGCTTCTGGGTCTACCGAGTGAACGAGCATCCGAAAGGCATCTATCTGAAAACGCGAGACTGTCACATATAAAATATGCCGTTCTCTGCCTGTATACATGCCTTTTGCTGTCCAAGATGTCACCCCGCGCCGTAATTGATGCAGGATAATTTGCGATACTTCTTGAGGATAATCGGTGATGACCATCGCCACCCGAATCACACTGGGACCTTCTAAGACATAATCGGTGACAGCCCCTTCAACACCGATGGCGACCATCGCAAATAATGCCCCTTCCCATCCCAACACCGCGCCAATCAACAAAATCACCAATACATTGGCATATAAATAAGTGCTACTCAGTGGGAAGCCATATTTCTCTTGCAAAACACGTCCCAATGTGGCAACACCGCCGGTTGTCCCGCCTGCGCGGATAACCATCGCACCACCGACACCACCGATGATTCCACCAAAAATTGCATTCAGCAACACTTCATCACTCACCCCTTTTTCGGGGAAAAATTGCGATAGGCTATCGAGTGAGACCGAGAAAATCACAATAAAAACCAATGTCCATGCCACCACGCGCCATCCACCCAACATACGCGCCGCCCAAATCATAATCGGGATATTGAGGACAAAGTTCATCACACCAATGGGCAACCCTGCCACAATATTGAGGATAACAGCCACCCCAGTAATCCCTGTTGGGGCAATATCAAATGGTGTCATGAACACAATCACCCCAATTGCGGAGATGATAGACCCTGCAATCATCAAGAACCAACGAAACAACAATGCAACCGCATCAGACCTGAGCATATATCCTCCATATAATATAAGGGCGCAACAGATTGCGCCCTTATACACATATTATTTTCATCAATTCGCATTAGATTAGCCGAAATTCTACACCCTGTAAATAATAAGGTGATGTGATTTGCTTGCCATCTTCTACATTTTTGCGTTATGATTGCATCATCAAAAAAAATCAAATGAATGTTTGATTATCGTAAACAAATATTTTTATGAGGGATATAACTTTATGAGCAACAATGATATTGTGATTGTATCGGCGACACGCACAGGTTTGGGCAAACGCAACGGATGGCACAGAGAAACACACCCTGTCCGTTTGGGGTCTACTGTTTTATGTGAAGTGTTGGCACGCGCCAATTTAGACCCTAAATTGGTCGAACACGTCATTTTTGGAAGTGTATCGCAAGTCGGTGAACAAACCTTCAATATTGCGCGGAATGTGGTCTTAGATGCCGAATTACCCATTGAAACACCCGCAACCAGCATAGATTTTCAATGCGGGAGCAGTCAACAAGCCATTCATCTGGCGGCGGGCATGATTGCCACAGGTCAGGTCGAAATCGCAGTAGCGGGTGGGGTGGAAAACATGAGCCGTGTGCCGATGGGCAGTAGCTTGGGTGTGGATGGCGCACAACCTTTCACAGACCGTATCATGAAAAATCATAATATCATCCCGCAAGGCATGTCATCCGATGAAATTGCAGAAAAATGGGGCATCACCCGCGCCGATGTTGACCAAATCGGTTATGAAAGTCACATGCGGGCGACCAATGCCACCCAAAAAGGCTGGCTGACCAAAGAAATCACACCGATGTCGGGTGTGGATGATACAGGAAATGCGGTGATGGTCACACAAGACCAAGGCTTCCGCCCAACCGCAAATGTCGAAAAAATGGGGACACTTCAACCAGCCTTCACACCAACAGGCGTGACAACCGCAGGCAATAGCAGTCAAATTAGCGATGGTGCGGCGGCGGTGTTGTTGATGACCCGCGCCAAAGCCGAATCGCTCGGACTTAAACCAATTGCGCGGATTGTCTCAATGGTGACAGTCGGCAGTGACCCTCATTTGATGTTAACGGGTCCGCTCGGTGCAACACAAAAAGCACTCCACCGCGCAGGGATGACCTTTGACCAAATTGATTTATTTGAAGTCAATGAGGCATTTGCGGCGGTTATCGCCATGTGGCGCAACGAATTTAAGGCGAATATGGATAAAGTGAATGTGCATGGTGGTGCAATCGCCATCGGGCATCCATTGGGCGCATCGGGCGCACGTCTGATGACAACCTTGCTCCATGCCCTAGAAACCCACGATAAAAAATATGGTTTACAAACCATGTGCTGTGGTGGTGGTATGGGTACGGGGACGATTGTGGAACGCTTGTCGTAATTAAAATTTGGAATAGCTACGGAGGCACATACGGCTTGTGCCGAGTGCCTCCCTACAAATATCAATTAAAGATAAATTCCATCTCATTGGTTTGGGTGAATCCCAATTCTTCATAAATGGGTCTGCCAAAGATGCTGGCATGGAGTAACACCTTTTTATAACCACAATTTCTGCAATACGCTAACATCACTTTGACCATTTCGTGCGCGATGCCTTGCTTGCGATGGCTGTTTTCTGTATAAACATTGCACACATACGGGCGGACAAATGTCACCCCATCGGGTGCGGGCAACCACTCCATTATCCACAATCCAAGCCCTGCCACAATTTCATCACCATCACAGGCAACCCACCCAATATATTCCTCAGAAGCTAATCGTGGTCGCAACCACTTATCAAAATGACCATCCGCTATGGCACGACTTTCTGGTGTTCCGCTTCCCATATCGGCAAACATCAAATTCCGATGACGCACAATCGCTGGTGTATCATCAACAGTGGCACGACGAATTTTAATTTGTGACATGATATATCCTTATGTGTGTTGTGATATGCAATAAAATCATGATAGGGTGAAGCCATTGCCAATTCTAATGCCAGTTAAGTCCACTGGTGATGTATCGTGTTCATGTTATAATGTGTGCGATTTAACAGATTTTCAATTGAGGTTTTGCCATGCGTTTTCCAAGTATTCCCCTAGAAGCGATTCGCGCACTGCCAATTATGCACACCCAAATCATCCCAAAAGCGTATGAAGACGAAAATGGTCACATGAATGTGCGTCATTATATGAGTGTATTTGATGATGCAGGGTATACCTACCTCTCTACGATTGGATTATCCCTCGAATATCATGAAATCAATGGCACAGGCGGTTTTGACCTCGAACACCACCTCCATTATCTGAACGAAGTCCTCATCGGCGATACCGTGTCGGTATACATCCGCTTTGTTGGATGCTCCCCCAAACGCACTCATTACATCATGTTCATGGTGAATGAGACACGCGGAAAACTCGCCGCCACTTTTGAATGTGTTAATTCGTTTGCCAATTTAGTAGAGCGCAAAACTGCCCCATTTCCAGACAATATTTATCAGAATATCCAAACATGGGTCGCGCAACATCAGGCATTGGCTTGGGATGCGCCCATTTGCGGGGTGATGAGCGCCTAAAAACATTTGTCTCAGTGGCAAAATCGGAATAAAATAAAAGAATAATAGCCATTAGCGATTGTGAGGGGATTTATGTCCGATTTGCCCGATATTTATGTCAGCCTAGCCAATATTGACTACGGTGTCTTAAAAACAATTGCCCGTTTTTGGAAATTTGATACAACAGGGGTATCACAGCAAGACCTCGCACGCCGTTTGGGGTATCACATGCACAATTCTGATATTGCCGAAACGGTTTGGGATAGCCTAAGTGATGAGCAACGACAGGGTTTACAAATGTTCATCGGGTCTAAGGGCAAATTGGCACAAGCGATGATGGAACGCATTTTGGGCAAGATTAGTAAAATGGGCGAATTGCAAATTGAGCAAAAAAAACCGCATGAAAATCCCGAAAATGTCGCCGAAGCCCTATATTATCGCGGTCTGATTTATGAAGCATTTGAGCATGTCTCTAGCGGACCGCGTGTGTATTGGTATATTCCCGATGAATTGATGAATTCGCTACCCATCCACAAAACAGGCTACGATGACTTGGGAGAAGATGATGAATTTGTGGGCGATGATGATGAAGAAACACACGCCATAGACCCACTCGAAGGCAATATCACCCCGCGCCACACCGCCGATACTAGCATCGTAGATGATATGACCGCGCTCCTCGCCTATATTCAAGTGCGCGGGGGCAAATTAGATGGGTTACATTTAGCAGATGATGACCGTGTGGCGTTATCATCGCAATTGTTGAATCCAGATAAATCGCGCTTGTCCTTCATTTTGGCATTGGCAATCAGCACAGGGTTGGTCGAAGAAAAAGATAATCATCTGTATGTCCGCCGTGTGGAAGCGCGTAAATGGTTAGAAGATAAACGCGCCAATCAATTACAAATCCTCATCCAAACATGGATGAAAAGCCACTTTTATAAAGAATTATATCATGTGGAGGGGTTGCACATTGATAACCTGTGGGAATATCATCCCAACGCGGGGCGCGAGGCATTGCAAGAATTTCTGCGCGATTTTACCCCGCGTGGGGCATGGTGGTCGCTGACGGATTTCATCAGCGCCATCAAAGAGACAGAACCCGATTTTCAACGTCCCAATGGTGATTACAATTTGTGGTATATCCGCGGAGATGATAATGAATATCTGAGTGGGTTTGAAAATTGGGATGCCATTGAAGGGGCACTCCTCGAATTTTATGTCAATTGCCCATTATATTGGCTCGGAATGGCAGATTTGGCGGATGATGCGGTGCGATTGAATGCCTATGGACGCGCATTTGTCGGTTGGGAAGCCTTCCCCAATCCCCCCGAAACCGATGAGCCGATGAAACTGAACCCCGATGGCACAATCAGCATTTCGCGCAAGGTGGGGCGGATTGACCGTTTTCAAGCCATGCGTTTCACCTCATGGGAGGGCAAAGCGCATCCTAGCACGCCGTATAGTTATAAATTGACACCCGAAAGCATCGCACGCGCCAACGAACAAGACATCACCACCGACCATATCATCACATTCCTCAAGCGCATCACCAATAACGCGCCCCTGCCCGCATCGGTGGCAAAATTGCTCACGGCGAATCAACCGAAAGAAGTATCCAGTGTGACCTTAGAACGGTTGCTGGTACTGCGGACAACATCGCTAGAGGTGATGAATTTTATTTTAGAAAATCCTACGTTGCGCCGTTATTTGGGCGCTCGGTTGGGCGATTTGGCGGTGGTCGTCCGCGCAGACCAATGGGAAGCATTGCGGTCTGCGCTGGATGAAAAGGGCATCGCGCTAGAGGTGCTTGGTTAAGCAAAAATTATCGAATATGCGGTAAAATCATCCATAATGATAGAAATAGGATAGGAGAAATATCATGAAAAATGTGGGGTTACTCACCTGCATGATTGGGGTGATTTGGTTGTTTTGTGTGAGTGTGGTCGCACAAGATGAGCCACCGCAAAATCCGATTATCACACCCGACAATGTGACCCAAATCCAAGAATTACGGATGTTGGGGCGTGGCAATGCGTTAGAGACGATTTTCTCGCCAGATGGTACTATTTTAGCGGTTGCGTCATCTATCGGCATTTGGTTATATGATTTTCATGATTTAGAAGCCGAACCGCGCTTTTTAGAAGGGCATACCCGTGATGTTATCAGCATAGATTTTAGCCCTGATGGACAGTTTATCGCTTCTGGCTCGTATGATGAAACCTTGCGAATTTGGGATGTAGAAACAGGCGGGATAGTTCGTATTATTCAAATGCCAAAAGATATAATTCAAGAATACTCCTTTAGCCCTGTTTATGACCTTGCTTATAGTCCTGATGGGCAATTTATTGTTACAGGAAGTGGTCAAATTTCGATATGGGATGCACAAACAGGGGATATAGTTCAACAACTAGCAGGGCATGAAAATAGCATAAAGAGTATTGCTTATAGCCCCGATGGTCTATACATCCTATCGGGCGCGGGTGGTTACTTAGGAGAAGAACGAGTCCGTCTTTGGAATGTTCAAACGGGTGAAATTCTGAAATCAGCAGAACCTGATATGTTTTTATCTGAGGTTGCTTATAGCCCTGATGGAGAATCTATCGCTTATGTCGGTAGTGGTAGAGTTGTTATAAGAGATGTCAATACTTGGGAAGTTATTCAAATATTTGACAGTTTAACTCAAACCTATGACGTAATAAGTCTTGATTTTAGCCCAGATAGTCAATTTATCATAGCCGGTGGTTCGCGAGGAAATTCTGAAATAAATGTTTGGAATATCCAAACAGGTGAAAACACCCTAATACTTGAGGGTCATAAATCCAATATTACGAGCCTATTTTATAGCCCCAATGGTCAATTTATCGTTTCTAATGAGGACTGGGGTGATAACAGTGTACGAATATGGGATGCACAAACGGGGGAATTAATTAGCTCGATTGCTCAACATATAATGGGGTATACCCTAACTTACAGTCCTGATAATCAATTCATACTAGCTAGCGGTAAAACCGTTATCTGGGTGTGGAATATAAATACAGGGGAGATTATTAGTACATTAAAGGGACATACAGTAGATAGTAGCTTATTAAGTATTGTTTATAGTCCCGATGGTGGATTTATAGCAACTGCAAGTAATAGTGAAATAAAAATGTGGGATGCTAATACGTGGGAAGAACTTGATACAATTCTTAGTAGTGGGAAATGGCAATCTATTATTTATAGACCTGATGGCAAATTATTTGTCTACAGTCGAGAGGGCTATTACTATGACACATCCATTACTCTTGCATCTGTCACAGAACCATATGAGGAGTATTTTTTCGGTTACGCCGAAAGTTTATATCGGTCGGTCAATTTTAGTCCAGATGGAAGATTTATTATGGTTTCAGTAGATGGTAATACGGGGTTTTGGGATGTGACAACAAGAGAAATTATTTTTAGTATTTCAGAGTCTTTTACTTTTAGCCCTGATGGGCAATATATTTTAACAGCCTCTGAAGATGGTCTTATAAAAAAATTGGATGTGGAAACAATGGAAACTATATGGACATTAGAAGAATACACAAGTGACCTTGAATGTTTTGGTTATACACCAAATGGACAATTCATTGTTTCTAAAGGTATGTATCCTGACATTGATAATGCTTTAAAAATATGGGATGCAAATACAGGTAAGCAACTCCACCAAATTAATGATGTAATCGGTTGCGGCAGTTTTAGCCCTGATGGGCGCACACTCGCGTTTTCAGTCGGTGGCACAATCCGCATTTGGGGCATACCTGCCTCACCCACCCCATAGGCGTTCCGTTGCCAGTCGTGCGCCGATGATATTGCGTGCCGTTGCGCCGATTTCCAATTCTGCCAACGCGCCCGTCACATACACCCCTTTGCCCCAACACAAGGATTTATCCACCACAGGATACCCACACGGGGCGAGGGGCAATTCAACCCTTGCCACCACATCCGCCAACCATGCGGGAATTGGCGGGGCGGTGATATACCCTGTCGCCAAAAGCGCACCATCCGCAAAAAAGGCGCGTCCATCACGCAATTTCACAGCAAACGGGGCATTTTCGGCGTGAATCACATCACCAATCACATGCCCAATCATGCCGATTTGAATCGCATTTTGCAACGCTTCCGCCACATCATACGGCATAGACCCGTTATAACGCGCTTGTTTTTTCAACTCACGTCGTTCAGATAAATTATCTGTCGCGTAAAATGCGTCTACGCACAGGCGTGTCA
>CALDGT010000724.1 GCA_937942935.1 uncultured Chloroflexota bacterium
AAAAACCGATGCGCGATAGGGGTTGGTAAGCGCGATGCACACCATACCACTTTATGGTCGCGTACCAACGACACATCGCTCACAGGGATTGCCCATAATGATTCGTCTGTAATTTCGCCTTCAATCGCATAATGTGGCAAAATGGTGATGCTATCGGTTTGCATCACCATGCGTTTGATAGATTCCATATTATCCACTTCTAACGATATATCGGGCTTAATGGCATGGTGCTTAAAAATCCCCTCTAACCATTGCCGACTTTGACTATTCATTGGGCGCATAATCAACTTGTAATCGCAAATTTCTGCTAGGGCGATATGCTCGCGTCCCCACCAAGCATGATGTTTGCCTACGATGACGGTGTGCGAAATCGCCTCTAAATGTTGAATATTTAACCGATGTTGCAAATCGGGGTGAATTTCACCCTCGACCAATGCCAAATCGAGCTTTCCGAGCAATAAACCGTCCACAATATCCCCAGTGATGCCTGTTTGCACCCGCACCTTGAGTCGTGGATACCCCGCCGTAAATGATTGTGTCCAATTCGGTAGCCGATACGTGCTAATACCGGGTGTTGCGCCGATAGCGAGTTCTCCCTCGCTATCGGGGGTGATGTTGACCAGTGCTAATTCGGCTTCTGCGACCAGCGCCAAAATTTGAACCGCATATTCATACAAATGTTGACCATCTCGTGTGAGCGATACCCCACGCCGATTGCGTACCAATAACACGCGCCCCAAATAGGCTTCGAGGGAGGCGATATGCTGGCTCATGGCAGATTGGCTCATATAATTGGCTTCTGCCGCCTTGCTTATGCTTTGGCTTTCGGCGACTGTCGCAAAAAGTCGCAATTTATACAGGTCTAACATGCCCTAAAATTCCACTGTCGCTAATCCTAAATAATCTACACGCAGGCGGTGATGAATGGGGATGAGTTGATTGCCACCCACATCTGGCACTGGGATGATAATTTTTTCGTGCGGGACGATGCCACTCTCTGAATACAACGGATTTTTATCCCAGATATTACGCCGTGTGTCTATTTGTGTATAAGAATAGGTGAAATTGGGGTGGTTATTTCTGTTCCACAACACATACGCCTCTTGTGCGCCCATGTGCTGATTGATGTGATGCACCCCAAGCCCATGCGCTGTTTCTAATAACGCACAAACTTGCTCGGTGGTCAAAAAGGTGACAAAATCGCGCAAGACAAACGGGTCTTTGATGAAATCGGTTAGGCGATGACCGAGTTTATCTTTCATCCATGTATTCATCTCGAATCGCCACAAGAGCGCCTCACATTCGGCGCGTAAATCGCGCTCGGTGTGGTGATGATGATGTATCCATGCGCGGTTATGTGGCAAATAAGCGGGCAACGGGTTGGGTGCGGTGATTTGCATTGCGCCACCATCGGTTGCACGGATGATGGTTTTGGCATAATCGCCTGTCACATACGCATTCGATGAGCCATCATCTTCGTATAGGGTAAATTCGCCATCTGCCATGCCATAACGATGAATATTCATTGTCTGGGGCAGGGGTGTATCATTTTCGCCTGTGATATTTGCCAGAGGGATGATGCCCCCATCTTTGACAAAAATCGGGATGTGGCGCAAATCGCCATAAATAGCCACCCAACCACCGCCATCATACCGCGCCCCTGATGTGAAATCGTACCAATTGCCATCGGGCAACCACACCGCCATTTTGCTCACGCCTGTGCTTTTGGCGATGGGGCGGGTGAATGGCGCGACAATCATCTCACTCCCAAACCAATATTGACTATCGGCATGATACGCGCTTTCGGCTTTGGGATGGGTGTAATACATCGGATTGATGAGCGCCCTATTTTGGGTATGATTGCGCCAAGCCATGCTATACATATAAGGAACGAGGGCATGACGCAGGCGCATGGCATCGCCCGCGACTTTGGCGACTTCTTCGCTCCGCCATCCCCACGGACGGCGCTCGCTAAAATGATTTTTGGTGCTATGCAACCGAAAAATGGGGCTAAATACGCCGTATTGTACCCAACGGGTATATAACTCGCCGTCCTCAATCCCAAACATATGACCGCCAATATCATGACTCCACCAGCTATACCCGACATTGGTCGCCGCCGATGTGAAATAAGGCTGAAATTGCAGGCTTTCCCATGTCGTGAGCGTATCCCCAGAGAAGCCGATAGGATACCGATGATTGCCCAAGCCACCCCACCGCGAGAAGATGAATGGGCGTTTATCGCCTTTGCGCCCCAAATCATAAAAATGCAAATGGTTAAGCCACCATAACGCATCTAAGCCTTTGAGTTCCGCCGATTCATATTCTTGTTGCCAATCAATCCACCAAAAATCCACGCCAATCGCTTCGTGTGGATGATGTAAAATTTCAAAATAGCCTTGTGCAAATTGGGCATTGGCAATATCAAACCGAATGGGTGATTCATCGGATGTATCGTGATTCATCCATTTGCCAAATTGTTCATACAT
>CALDGT010000725.1 GCA_937942935.1 uncultured Chloroflexota bacterium
CTTCCCAAGGGATATTGGGAAGCGGATTGCCGACCATCGTTACACGGGGTTTTTGTCCCATAATTTACACTCCTAATTGGTGTTTTTGTACAAAATCTACAAATTTGTGTCCCAGAAGCCCGATTTATCACCCGCAATTGCTTGACAAACCGATAACTATAGTTTAACATCAAATTAGTTTGCGAACAAGTTCGATTTTGTTCGGAAACAAAAATTTTTATAAAACGGATAGGCTTACTTAGATTATGGGAAAAAAACCAACTTTACGAGACATTGCCGACTATGCGGATGTCGCATTGAGTACGGTATCTGAGACACTCAATAACAAACCGGGTGTTTCTGCCGAAATGCGCCAACGGGTGTTATCGGCGGCGATGGAGTTGGGGTATCGTCCCAGAATCACCATCGAAAATCCACTCGCAAGTGACATAAAAACAGTTGGCTTGGTGACAAAACGCTTCAAAGATGATGCGCTCATCGTGAATCCCTTCTATTCGTATATCATCGCAGGCGCAGAACGCGAATGCTCGCGCAATGGCATTAGCCTGATGTATGCAAATGTGGATGTGGATGCAGATAATCGCCCGCGCTCATTACCCTCTATGCTGTTGGATGACCGTATCGATGGGGTGATTGTGGTGGGGGCGTTATTAGAGGAGACCCTCGAACATATCAGCAACCGAACAAGCCAAAAAGTGGTGTTGGTAGATGCCTATACGTCTGTTGGGAATGAGTTCGATAGTGTGTTGATAGACAATGTAAATGGTGCAATGAAAGCGGTTGGACATCTCATCGCAAAAGGACATCGTAACATTGGACTCATCGGCAGTCACCCGACCTGTTATCCGAGCATTTTGGAACGACGGGCGGGGTATTTGGCTACGTTGGCTCAACATAAATTAGAACCGTTCATTGAAGATAGCGCCCTAGACCGAGTAGATGCTTATCATGCAACCCAACGCTTAATTGCGCGTGTCCCAGAAATGACCGCTATTTTTGCGTGTAACGATGAGGTGGCGATAGCGGTAGTCAATGCGGTGCAAGAGGCGGGGCTTTCTGTTCCCAATGATATATCTGTTGTGGGGTTTGACGATATTGACTTGGTACAA
>CALDGT010000726.1 GCA_937942935.1 uncultured Chloroflexota bacterium
ATTTGGCGCATGTGTTCAATCAAAAAATGAATATTATGCAAACTCAGCAAATAATGTCCTAATAATTCCTTTGAGTGTACCAAATGGCGCAAATATGCCCTTGTAAAAGTTTGACACGCATAACAGGTGCATCCTTCTTGGAGGGGAGCATCATCGCGTGCATGAGATAAATTTCGCATGTTAATACGACCATCCCATGTGAGTGCCGCACCATGTCTTGCGACCCGTGTGGGCATCACACAATCAAAAACATCCATTCCACGCATAACTGCTTCTACTAAGTCATCTGGTTCGCCAACGCCCATTAAATAACGAGGTTTATGCGCGGGTAATAATGGGACTGTTACATCTAGTGTATCATACATGGCTTGTTTCGTCTCACCGACTGCCAAACCACCAATAGCATATCCCTTAAAATCGAGTTGTGTCAAAAATTGTGCCGATTGTTCGCGTAAATCTGGGAAAATACCCCCCTGAACAATCCCAAATAAGGCTTGTACAGCATCATCTGGGTGTGCCTGACGGCATCTCACCGCCCAGTCGCTAGTGCGCTTAACTGCCCGCTCTACCACAGCGCGGTCTGTTGGGGTTGGACATTCATCAAAACACATGATGATGTCTGCGCCCAAATTTTGTTGAATTTGCATCGAAATTTCGGGGGTCAGACGCAATTTTTTGCCATCTATATGACTCTTAAATGTCACACCATCATCATCAATTTTGTTAATTTCTGTCAGGCTAAATACCTGAAATCCGCCCGAATCGGTCAGGATAGGACCATCCCATGCCATAAACCGATGTAACCCACCCATCTCTGCGATGAGCGTATCTGTGGGGCGCAAATAAAGATGATAGGTATTCGCCAAAATAAGCGATGCACCCATTGTCACTAAATCTTTTGGGGGAATAGCCTTAACAGTTGCCACTGTCCCTACAGGGGCAAATATAGGAGTTGGAATGTCGCCATGAGGTGTCTGAAGCACACCAGCGCGTGCTTGTCCATCAGTTGCTAAAATCTTGAATTCAAATGTCACACGACTAGCCTTTGCATGATAGGTATATTATAACGCATGTGCGATAAATTGCACACAATGATAAGGGTAATCGCATCAAAATTGGGAGAGTAGGTGAAAAAGGAAGTTATTATCAA
>CALDGT010000727.1 GCA_937942935.1 uncultured Chloroflexota bacterium
CAATACAGGCTCGGTTATCGTCATAGACCCACGTAACGGTGCAATTTTGGCGCTCGTCGGCAGTCCAGATGCCAAAAATGCCGAGATTAATGGTCAGGTAGATGGCACTCGTGTTTATCAAGAAGCGGGTGATATTCTAAAGCCATTAGTTTATGCCACCGCCTTAAATGGCTATGATGTCAATGGCAATGGTGTGTTAGAAGGCGCAGAATATTACACCCCTGCCAGCATTTTGTGGGATGTCCCCACCGAAATTAATGGCTACCGCCCCACTAATATTGGCAATGTGACCAACGGGGCATATCCATTGCGCCGTTCTGTCCAAAACGCGCTCACCATCCCCGCCGTTAAAACGTATCAAATTTTTGGCGAAACTGCCTTCCGCACCACGAGCGAAGCGATGGGTGTTCGCTTTACGGGCGACCAAGTATTTGGGGTAGATGCAGGCGCAGGCGCGATTGATGTCCGCTTGATTGATATGGCTGTCGCATATGGTTCAATTGCTAATGGTGGTTTGCGGATGCGCCCGTATGTCATCGAAAGCATTGTAGATAGCAATGGCAATGCCATTCCCATCCCACAACGCGAACAACCTGTCCAAGCCTTGCGCCCAGAAGTCGCGTTCCTCATGCAAAATATCTTGAGCGATGATGCCTCGCGTGCGCCGATTTATCCGACCAATTCGCAACTCAATATCGCGGGATTACCAACCCAAGATGTTGTCTCTGCCATGCACGGCACAAGCCTCACCCAAAGCGATTTGTGGACAGTCGGCTTTACCCATAATCGAGTGGTCGGTGTTTGGCTTGGGACATTTGATGACAAACCCATTTTGAACAATATTGTTGGGTTTAATGGTGCTGTTCCGTTGTGGAATCAGGTCATCCGCGCCTCGCTCGAAAATAATCCCGCCGCCAAATTCACACAACCTACCAGCGTCAGCATTAATCAAGTATGTGCCGACACAGGCTCTCGCAATTTAGCCAATTGCGCCAATATTCGGAATGAATATTTTGCCAATAGCTTGCTCCCACCCGAACAAACACTCGTCCAACGCTTGACAGTGGATAGCTGGTCGGGTTTGCTTGCGAATGATTTCTGCCCAAATCATCGGATTGAAGCGACATTCGCCAGCATCGGCGATTTATCGGCTATCACATGGATTAATACCACCTCGCAAGGCAATGCTTATGCCCAACGAGTCGGTTTAGTCGTACCGATTGCCCCACCGCCAACTGCCTCGTGCGATGCAAATACACCTATCCCTGTTGGGGCAATTAGCAGTCCTGCGGGTGGTGTGACCATTCAAGGTGTGGTTGCGGTGTTAGGGCAAGTCAATGCCCCCAATTTTGGTCGCTATCAACTTGAATATGCCCCTGCGGGGACAGAAAATTACCAAATTATCGGCTCACCCATGAAAAAAAAAAAAAAAAAACAAGGTGGTAGCATTGATGCTTAAATAA